>CALMRD010000134.1 GCA_937871625.1 uncultured Bacteroidales bacterium
AGGGCCCTACCTTACCGAAACAGGGCAGAATTTACTGATTCAGGGGAGCAACACGACGAAGGGCCGGACAGATGACCGGTCAAGACCGAAAAAAAGAAAGATAATTCTCGAGCTTGGGACATCACTCGGGATAAGCACTCTGGCACTGGCATTGGCCCTGCCTGAATATGAGATAGTCACCGTTGAAGGGTGCCCCTCCCTGGCCGCTATAGCCCGGGAAAACCTGCAGAGACACGGCGCCCGGAACGTCGAAGTGGTCAATATGGAGTTCAGTGCAGCCCTGAGACTGCTGAGACAGGATAATGCCAGGGTCTTATTCGCCTTTATCGACGGAAACCACAGCGGTAGAGCACTGGTTAAGTACCTGGCTGATATCGAAAAGATGGGCGAGGAGATGATCATCGTGGCCGACGATATCCACCTCCGCCGTGATATGTACAGGGGATGGCGCTCTTACCTTGCTGACAGCACCACACCTGCTGCTATGGAGACCTTCCGCTTCGGCATCCTGTTCAGGCTGAGAAGCATCACCCCCGGCTGCTACCGTATACGGTATTAACAAAAAATAACAGGATCATAACATTATTATAGAGTAATTTCCACTAATTTCGGAACTTCAACAAAAAAGGCATGGACAAGGTAATAGAGATACATGAGATAGTAAAGAACTACCAGGTGGGTTCAGTGATTGTCAGGGCCCTGCGTTCGGTATCGCTTGAAATCAAAAGGAATGAATATGTGGCGATCATGGGACCGTCAGGATCGGGCAAATCTACACTCATGAATATCCTCGGTTGCCTCGATACACCAACCAAAGGACAATATGTCCTGAACGGTACCGACGTAAGCAAGATGGAGGATGACCGGCTGGCGGAAATCAGGAACAAGGAGATAGGTTTCGTCTTTCAGACATTCAACCTGCTTCCCAGGTATACCGCCCTGGAGAATGTGACCCTCCCCCTTATCTATGCCGGCATTCCTCGCCATGAACGGGAGGAACACGCAAAGAAGACACTTGACCTGGTGGGACTCGCAGACAGGATGACCCATAAACCAAATGAACTCTCAGGAGGTCAGCGCCAGAGAGTAGCCATCGCCAGGGCAATGGTCAATGATCCCTCTATAATACTGGCTGATGAGCCTACAGGTAACCTCGACAGTAAAACTTCCTTTGATATCATGGGACTTCTCGACAAGATCCATGAGGATGGAAACACTGTCATAGTGGTGACCCACGAAGAGGATATCGCAAGGCACGCACACCGTATCATCAAACTGATGGACGGGGAGGTCTCTGCAGATTATGTCAATGAGAACCGCATTGAGGTAAGAACGAAATAGAGACTCTTCATTACATGCAATGAAGATCTATACCAAAACCGGCGACAGGGGAGAAACGTCCGTCATAGGCGGTATGAGACTCCCGAAACACCATCCCCGTATCGAGGCTTACGGCTCAGTGGATGAGCTCATCGCATGGATAGGTGTGTTACGCTCCACAGATCAGGAGTGCCTTCCCGTATCGGAACTGGTAACCATACAGTCCGTACTGATGTCGTGCTGCGCCGTGATAGCTACACACCCGTCCGCAAAGGTGCCCGAAAAAATTTCCATCGATGATACCTCGGCACTTGAAAAGTCAATCGACTCCATGGAATCCGGATTACCTCCGCTGAACTCCTTTATCCTTCCCGGTGGAAATCCCCTGTCGGCAAACTGCAACGTGGCACGCTGCGTCTGCAGACGTGCCGAACGGGCAATACTTCGCCTCGATGAGGAGGAAAAAGTCGACCCTGATGTGATCAAATATATTAACCGCCTCTCCGATTACCTCTTCGTGCTCTCAAGGTGTCTTAGTTATAAATTTGGCAGTGAGGAAGTTAAATGGCTTCCACGAAAAGTAGACAAATAATCATTAAAAAGTCCGGCAAACTCTTTTTTTATTCTAAATAATTTTATATTTGCGGACTTTAAGAAGGGTAATAAAATAACTGTCTATATAATGTATTGGACACTTGAATTAGCATCAAAACTTGAAGATGCACCATGGCCAGCAACAAAGGATGAGCTAATCGATTATGCCATACGCTCAGGTGCCCCAATGGAAGTCATAGAAAACCTGCAGGAGATAGAGGATGAAGGAGATATTTATGAAAGTATAGAAGATATCTGGCCTGACTATCCATCCAAGGATGACTTTTTCTTCAACGAAGACGAATATTAGCAGAGCGCACCTGACCTGCTCCCCGCTGCTGAAATAAAGACTTTTCCCGACTGACAGATGCTGTGAACTAAAAGTTCCTACCTTCAGATACTTTCCTGCGATTTTCTTGAGGCTCCGGAAGACTCCTCTCTTCAGATGCCTTCCTGCGCTTTCCTTCAGCCTCCGGAAGCTCCCTCCCCTCAGATGCCTTCCTGATCTTGCCGTCAGGCTCCTCCAGGCTCCCGTCATCAATCTCCTCCAGGCTCCTGGCGTCCGGCTCCTTCCGCCTCATAATATCAATGCTTTCTGCACCGGATTTCCCTTGATGCTCCTCCCTGGAAGGCCGCAAATCAGGGTGCCACCTGAAGCCGTCAAGCCGCATCTCACCATCACTTTTCTTCAGCGGGGGATCAAGGGTGCCGTCAGGACTCTGGTTCTGGTAGATCTCCACAATCTTGCCATCCTCGATGAAGATCTCAATGGTTGCACTGCGCGCCCTGTTTACCCCTACAAGTTCATTGCCGTCAACAACGTAATAGACAGCCTCACCGTTGCCCGTGACTTTTATCTGGTGAAGCTTGTTGTCAATGAAATACCCGGAAAGACTCTTTCCGCTTATCTGGTCAAAACGCGTGGAGTCTACCTCGCTGACGACGAAAGACTTGTTATAAAGCTCCATGTGATCGGCCTTGCTCTCCTTTGTGAAGAGAGAGATGGAGTCGGCCGTCAGCTGATTTTCCCGTGACCACACAATAGGATCATGGTATAGCCTTATAACTGAATCCATGAAGGAATAGGAGAGGGAATCACACCGTCCCTGCATCTCACGACTGAACATCGTGCAGCCGTAATAGGCCTTCAGAAGCCGGTGGGTGACACCTGCTGTGTCAGTCTGAGGTATGGCCCTGAGGGTGTCCGACCGGAGCGTGAGGGTGTCATCATCGGAAAAGAGCGTAAACCACGGTGATCCGGTAAGCAGGAAACGCTCCGGCCTCTTGACGTACCAGGCATAACTTCCTCCTGCAACAATATTGTCAGTGGTGTCTTCTATGACTACGTTCCCGAAACCTTCTCCTTCCCCGGACCTCTCATCATACCAGAGTGTGTCACCGGTGATGCGCTGTTCACGGTTGTCAAGTACCGCGTTGATCATCAGCTGCGAGACGTCATTGCGGGTATCACTCCATCCTTTTTCGCAGTAGAGAAAAATGCTGTCTCCTTTAACCTCCGTAGGACCCGCAAACCATGCAATCTCATTGTGAGTGTCATAACGCATGGTGTCAGCATGCATCACATAATCAGGGTTGACTATCCTGACACTGTCACGGAAGTGCAGCATCTTACGGTCAGAATAGTAGATGCCCACCATGCTTGTCAGGGTGTTGTCTCCGTTAAGAATACGCCCGCCATCATCATATACTGCCACCTGCGTGTTGACATCATAGTCTATCTCCCTGGTGAACAGCCTCATCTCCTTGTCTGCCAGCTCCACGCTGTCAGTCATGACAGCCTTGCCGGTATCACCGTTATACGACAGATATTGACCCCAGATATGAATTGTGTCTCCCTGCCAGATGTGTATGTTGCTGAATGCAAAAACCTGGTTCGTCTCATCATAGTACCAGGCACTGTCACAGATCATATAGAGATCATTGTGCTTAAGCCTTACGTTGCCGTTCAGCTTGTTTCTCGAACGGTCTGCCAGACGATCATATTCCATCTCGTCTGAATGCAGGATCTCAACCTTACGCTTGACCGGGGTGTCCTGTGAAAAAGCCTCACGTGGGGCCAAAAAGGCCCACAGCGGCATCAATAGGCAGACCGTGAAGCTGAAAGTGAACTTCGGAATCCTTATACTGGTTATTCGAACCATCCGGAATAGTGAAACCTGCAATCCTTGAAATCATCACTGATACGGATATAGGTCCTCTTTATCTTGTCAGCGATCCAATCGTTGTAGATTTTACCCTGCTTGTCACGAAGAGCCGCATCTGAAAGAGAATTGTAATCGTCCTTCATGTTGACCCTGTGGGGTGCAATCTCTTCATCCAGTTTTACAATACAATAGATGTAGTTTCCCCTGGGATCGGTGGTTCTGAAGGGCTCAGAGATCTCACCCAGCTTCATGCTTCTGACAACCAGGTTGATCTCCCTGGGCAGCTCGTCAAGAGTAAGCCAGTTGACACGCTCAGAGGGATTCTCACTGACCATCTTGCCTCCGTTGGCACGGGTGGCCTTGTCTGCCGAATATCTGTAAGCTGCTCTCTCAAAGGTGAGACTGTCTGAACGTATGATGCCGGCAATGGTGTCAAGCTTCAGTATCGCCCATTCTGTCTGCTCAACAGATAGTTTTGGCTTCATGAGTATATGCCGTGAGTTGACCATCTCTCCCTTCCTCTCAATAAGCTGTATGATGTGAAAACCGAACTCCGTCTCCACGATCTTGGAGACCACATTTTGCTTAAGACTCCATGCTGCTTCAGCATAAGGCTTTGCAAGCTCACCACGGGTCATGAAACCCAGCTCACCACCCTTGGGCGCCGTTCCAGGATCTTCCGAATAGAGTACCGCGAGGGTGCTGAAGCTCTCACCGTTGATGATGCGGCTCCGCAGATCGAGAAGCCTCTGACGTACCTCAGCCTTGCTCGTCTCCATGTCGGGCGGCTCAACGGTAATGATACTCAGCTGTACCTTCCTGGGAACAAGCGGCAGTGAGTCCTTCGGAATGCTGTTGTAATATTTCCTGATCTCATCAGGGGTGACAGTGATGCCCTGGGCTATTGTCGACTGTGTCTCCTGAACAATATACTGGTTGGTAAGCATCTCACGGAGATCTTTCCTGATCTCTGCCATACTCTTGTTGAAGTAGGTCTCCAGCGCCTGCTCCGATCCTGCACGCCTGATATAATCGGTTAGCCTGCTGTTCAGGTCAGACTCAACATTTTCAGGCGATACCTCTATCGAGTCAATCCTTGCCTGATCAAGAAAAAGCTTCTGTATCAACTGGTCCTCAAAGACCCTGCACCTCAGTTCATTAACCGGAGTGGGGTCCCTCTCGGCCTTGAGCTGCACAACCTGACCCTCTATCTCAGAAAGGTAAACTACCTCATTTCCTACTACTGCGGCTATTGATTCAACTATCTGCTGACCGGCAGCTGCATACCCTGCAATCAACAGAAGCATACCTGTAATAACTCTCCTTTTTCTCATTCTCTCTCTTCTAATAGACTTTCAGAGTATTGTTCCTGACTGCCTCGTTGTATATACCGTCTTCAAGTTTTTGCAGGAAGTCGTTCCTGCGGTTATTGATAATTATGGTTTTAACCTGCCCACTGATGTATTCAAACGGGGCTACGGTGTTCCTGGCTTTGAAATCCCTGATCGCAATGAAATAGACAAACTTGTCATCCCTGAGCTCCACCTCCCTGTTGCGCGCCAGCCACTGATCCTGGTTGTCTGACTCAAAAGGCACCTCCATGAGCAACTGGTTGAAGGGAATCCATTCCTCATCATAATCCTCAAAGCGAAGCGCATACTGGTAACATATCTCCTCCAGCTCCTTAACGTCATCAGGATCCGATGACCTGTAAAGCCGCCTGATCCTGTCCAGATCGGGGACGGTGGCCGGCAGCTTGATAAAAAGTGCCTTCACAATGTTGACAGTAAGCGTAAATGTGCTCAGGTTACTGACATAGTGGTTCTGTAACTCATCATCTGTGACAGTGGTATCCATGTTGCGGATAAGCATCTGTTGCTGATACTGGTAGATGAGCAGGTTATTGCGCATCTCGTTGAGCTGCCTGTTTACTTCGTCCTTGTATTCCGGCGTCAGGTTCTCCTCCGCCCTGATGGCCATGAGCTCCTTGCGCGCCCAGCGCCGTATATAGCTCTGTACCGCAGAGATGCTGTCAGCCGGACTCATTCCCTGTACCACAAGACCGGAGGGTATCTCATCAAGATAGAGCACCCTCTCTCCGGCACGGGCAGCTACTGCACGCTCAGGCTCCGGTCCGGTGTTGCTGCAGGCAACAGTTATTATTATCAGCGATGCTGTAAAAATCTTTCGTATCATCAATACTCATTGATCTTTCGACTGTAATTGGGGGCCTCACGCGTTATCGTCACATCGTGCGGATGGCTCTCAATAACACCGGCACTGGTGACCCTCACAAAACGGCCTTCTTTTTTTAGCGTTGCTATGTCAGGGGCACCGCAATACCCCATTCCTGACCGTAGCCCTCCGAGAAACTGGTATATCACCTCGTGAAGAGTACCCTTATATGGCACCCGTGCCGTAATACCTTCAGGAACAAGCTTGTGTATGTCATCTTCCATATCCTGGAAATACCTGTCCTTCGAGCCCAGCTGCATTGCCTCTACCGAACCCATGCCCCTGTAAGTCTTGAACTTACGTCCGTTGTAGATGATCGTCTCCCCGGGCGACTCCTCAACGCCGGCAAAGAGAGAACCGGCCATCACACTGTCGGCACCCGCCGCCAGAGCCTTGACAATGTCGCCGGAATACCTTATGCCCCCGTCAGCAATGACAGGCACACCACTGCCCTCTATGGCCCTGGAGACATTGTATATCGCCGAAAGCTGAGGCACACCAACCCCGGCAACGACCCGCGTCGTGCAGATGGAGCCGGGCCCAATGCCAACCTTGACAGCATCAGCACCCTCATCTACCAGCTTTCTGGCGGCTTCGGCCGTACCGATGTTACCTACAACAACCTCCGTGCCCGGAAAGATCTTCTTTATCTCACGCAATATCTCGGTGACACTTTTGGTATGCGCATGGGCAGTATCAATGGCTATGGCATCGACACCCGCACCAACCAGCGCCTCAACACGCGACAGCGTATTAGGTGCAATACCTACCGCCGCAGCCACCCTGAGACGCCCTTTCTCATCCTTACAGGCGTTGGGCCTGTCCTTCGCCTTGGTGATGTCCTTGTACGTGACAAGCCCCTTCAGCCTCCCCTTATCATCAACAATGGGAAGCTTCTCAATCTTGTGCTTCTGCAAGATCTCTGCAGCAGCAGCAAGATCTGTCTGATGACTGAGAGTGATGAGCTTCGACATGGGCGTCATGATCTCACTGATACGGTGCGAATAATCTGTCTCAAACCGCAAATCCCTGTTCGTTACAATCCCTACAAGGGCACCCTCCTCATTTATTACCGGAATGCCGCCAATCTTGAACTCCTTCATCAGCGCAAGCGCATCCGCAACAGTAGCACTGTCACCTATGGTCACCGGATCAAATATCATTACACTCTCTGCACGCTTTACCTTTCTGACCTGGGCAGCCTGCTGACCTACCGACATGTTCTTGTGGATCACACCTATACCGCCCTCCCTGGCGATTGCTATAGCCAGCTCCGCATCAGTGACAGTATCCATGGCCGCTGACACGATAGGAGTATTGATTACTATGTTGCGTGTGAACATCGACCGCAGGTCAACGTCACGTGGCAGTACCTCCGAATATGCCGGAAGTAGCAGAACATCATCGAAGGTCAGGCCTTCAAACAGTAACTTTTCTTCAGAGAATGACATCGGGCACCGTTTTTTCTGGCCCGAAAATTACAAAAAATTGATATGCACCGGCATATCTTAAATGTCAATAAAAGGTTAAAAATGAGATTGAGTTATTAAATTTGTATGAAACAGCCAGATGACCATGTTGCCGGATATATACAGGGAGACACTAGCCCGCTACTGGGGCTTCACTGCCTTCAGGCCTCTGCAGGAGGAGATTATCGGCGCTGTGGCTGCAGGAAATGACGCGGTGGGACTGCTGCCCACCGGGGGAGGAAAATCCGTCACATACCAGGTGCCGGCCGTGGCAAACGAAGGACTCTGCCTCGTCATCACCCCGCTGATAGCCCTCATGAAGGATCAGGTGCAGCGACTTAAGTCGTTGAAGATAAAAGCTATGGCTATCCATAGCGGAATGACCCGCGAAGAGGTGGAGATCTCACTTGATAACTGCCTCTATGGCGATTACAGACTCCTCTATGTCAGTCCTGAACGACTCCAGACACCCCTCTTCAGGGCACGCCTGCCAAGGTTCAACTTTACCCTGGTGGCCGTCGATGAAGCCCACTGCATATCCCAGTGGGGATATGACTTCAGACCCTCGTACCTCCATATTGCCGAAATAAGAGACCTGATCGGTGAGGAGGTGCCGTTCCTTGCCCTCACCGCAACCGCAACACCACGAGTGGTAAAGGATATCATCGCCAGGCTGAAGCTTAAGAATCCACAGCTGCTGCAGGCCAGCTTCCGAAGAGCCAATATCACATATTTCGTCAGGGAGACCGAAGACAAGGGTGCCTACGTTATTAAGAGCCTCAAAAAAGAGCAGGGGTGCGGAATAATATACGTCAGCAGCAGAAAAAAATCAAAAGAGGTAGCTAAACTGCTGGTTGCCAACGGAATCATGGCAGATTTCTATCATGCCGGACTGCCGCAGGACCTTCGCGACAGGAAACAGCAGGCCTGGACCACCGGCGAGGTGCGCGTCATTGTGGCTACCAACGCCTTCGGAATGGGCATCGATAAGGCTGAGGTGAGATTCGTAATACACTGGGACTGCCCTGACTCCATCGAAGCATACTACCAGGAGTCGGGGAGGGCAGGACGCGACGGCAAGCCTGCCTTCGCCGTACTCCTCTGGTCACTCGATGAGAAAAAGAGACTGGAAGACTCAGTCAGGATTAAATTTCCCCCCGTAGAAAAGATAAAGGATGTGTATGAAGCTATAGGTAACTACTATCAGCTGCCAGTCGGATCTGGGAAAAACAGCGTATACGATTTCGACCTGTGGAAATTTGTGACCGCTTTCAGATTCTCAGTGACAGAAACCTACAACAGCCTTAACTTCCTGCAAAAAGAGGGTTACCTTGAATTTACCGATGAGATAAATAACCCATCACGGGTCCATTTCGTGGTAAGCCGCGATGATCTCTACAAATTCCAGGTGGCTAACGAAGAGTATGACAGGTTCATAAAACTGCTGCTGAGAACCTACAGCGGTATGTTCTCGGAATTCGTGCCTGTCAACGAAGAGACCCTGGCAAACAGGTCGGGCCTGACCAGGGAGGCTATCTACCAGTACCTGCTTAGACTCTCTTCACAGGGAATAATACATTTCATCCCGGGCAAGAAAAGCCCCCTGGTGATCTTTACCGAGGAGAGACTCGACAGGAAACACCTGCACATATCACCCGATCTCTACCTCAAAGTCAGGGAAAACTACATCGAAAGGGTGGCCATGATTATCGAATACGCAGAAAATAAAACACGATGCCGGTCCGCCTTCCTGACGGGATATTTCGGGGAGGAGAACGGCCGCTGCGGACTCTGCGACACATGCCAGGAGAGAAATGAACTCGAACTGAGCAAGTACGAATTCGACCTTATTATCGATAAGATAAAGGAACTGATCGGGGAAGATTCCCTCCGCCCTGACGAACTCGCCTCTGCCATGGAATTCCCTCCGGAAAAAAGCACGAAGGTTATCCGGTGGCTGCTCGACCATGAGAAGCTTCTGTATGACAGCCACCATAAACTCCTCTGGAAGCACTGAAAAACCCATTTTATCAACACCGGCCTGTTTTTAAAACTGAAATGAATACTTTTGTCATTTGTTTATTCCCATGGAAGAAGAACAGAAGATAATATACTCGCGCAAGGTCATTGAATTCGCCGCATCGGCAAACGAATACTGCAAATACCTCGACGGAAGCAGGGATATAAGCGGAATAGAGATACTCAAGGTCATGCAACGCCTGCTGCCCTTCATCTACCTAAGAGCAACACTCCTGCCTATGCTCGAACCCCTTCTCGAGGATGGAAATGAAAAGACAGTGACTGAGTTTGACTATACCAGGATGAATGAGAACCTGCTCTCCAAGCTTGGCAACAATGACCCCTTTCCGGTCCTGGTGGCGGAAGGCGATCCTGCTGATGGACTCTATACAGGCAGCATAGCCGAAAACCTGTCGGATATATACCAGGATCTGAGAAACTTCATTGTCAGCTATAAGAGTGGTAATGAGGAGGTGATGAATGATGCAGTATGGGAGGTGCTGATGAACTTCGAGGAGTTCTGGGGAAAAAAACTGCTGACAGTACTCTCTGCTATTCATGATGTTCTCTACTCTGAAGCCGACGGGGAGAACGAAATTGAAAAACCCGGAGATGACAAGACAGTATAACGAGACCATTAATGACGATGAACTGAGAAAACTGCCGCTGCTGCAGTTTGAGGGAGAGGTGACGCTGGTCGATGACATTCCGAAGTTCAGAAAGGCCCTGGCCGATATCAGCAGATGCAGGATCCTGGGATTTGATACAGAGACGAAACCTTCATTCAAAAAGGGGAGAAGATATATGGTCTCACTCCTCCAGCTTGCAGATGACCGCCATGCATGGCTCTTCAGACTCAATATGATCGGGTTGCCGGAAGAACTGGCCCGGCTGCTGGCCGATGAAAATATCATAAAGGTGGGCGTGGCAATACATGATGATATCAAGGCACTGAAATCACTTGAACCCTTCGAGCCCGGGGGATTCCTTGACCTGCAGAACGTGGTGCAGGATCACGGCATAAAACAGCTGGGACTCAAGAAACTCTCAGCCCTCATCCTTGGATACAGAATCTCAAAGTCGCAACAGGTATCGAACTGGGAAGCCCCGGCCCTGACTGAGCCCCAGCAAATCTATGCTGCCACTGACGCCTGGGTCTGCAGACAGATATACCTGGCACTTAACGGTAAAGAAAGCCGGCGACAGTGATCAATTGTCAACTCTATCTGAAAAAAGGCAAGGAGCAGTCGGTAAGACGCTACCACCCGTGGATTTTCTCCGGAGCCATTGCACGTGTCGACGGCACGCCTGCCGAGGGTGACCCGGTGGAGGTGCTGGCATCGGACGGGACATACCTGGCAACAGGACACTGGTCACCGGGGTCCATTGCCGTGCGAATCTTCTCGTTTGAGAAATGTATACCTGACCCTGAATTCTTCAGGCAAAAGCTCCAGGATGCGGTGCAATATCGCCTCAGCACAGGCATAGCCGGAAAGAATGATACAAACGTGTGGCGACTGGTACACGGCGAGGGCGACGGACTGCCGGGACTGGTGGTGGACATTTACGGCAATACTGCCGTCATGCAGTCACATACAGCCGGGTTCTGGCATATCCGTAGAATGATAGCCGGCCTGCTGCCGGAAGTGACCGGCGGTCTGGTGACATCTGTATATGATAAGAGCGAGGGAACACTTCCCTTTATGGCTAAACTGAATCCGGTAAACGGATACCTGCTGGGCGGTAACGGTGGTCCCGCTGCCATGGTAACGGAAAACGGATTCAGTTTCAGAGTCGACTGGGAGAAGGGACAGAAGACAGGCTTCTTCATAGACCAGCGCGACAATCGCAGTCTTCTGCGCCAATACAGCAACGGAAGAAGGGTGCTCAACCTGTTCGGCTATACAGGCGGCTTCTCGGTATATGCAATGAGCAGCGCCACGCTGGTGCATACCGTTGACAGCTCTGCCCCGGCAATAGCGATGGCCGATGAGAACGTCAGGCTCAACTTCGGAGAGGACTCCCGTCACAGCTCCTTCGCCACCGACGCCTTCAGCTTCCTGGCGGAGATGAAACAGCCATATGACCTGATGGTGCTTGACCCTCCGGCATTCGCCAAGCACCAGACAGCACTGAGCCAGGCCCTTCAGGGCTACAGGAGACTGAACGCCATCGCCCTGCAAAAGATCGCCCCGGGAGGTGTCCTCTTTACATTCTCATGCTCACAGGTGGTGAGCCGCGACGACTTCCGGCGCTCCGTCTTTGTGGCCGCAGCCAATACCGGCAGAAACGTGCGGATACTTCACCAGATGGGCCAGCCGCCTGACCATCCTGTCAATATCTACCACCCCGAGAGCGAATACCTCAAAGGACTGGTACTTTACGTTGAATAGACACTATGGACCCTGCATTACACATAAAGACAATAGCCGGGAAGCTGCAACTGCACGACTGGCAGGTTGAGAATACCCTCAGACTCCTTGATGACGGGGCTACCATACCCTTCATAAGCCGTTATCGTAAAGAGGTGACGGGTAGCCTGAACGAGGTACAGCTCGCTGAGATACGCGATGAATACGAGAGACTGAAAGAGCTTGAGAAGCGCAGGGAGGCTGTCATAAAATCTATAGAGGAACAGGAGAAAATGACTCCTGAGCTGCTGGCAAAGATCAATGCAGCCCTGACAATGTCGCAGCTCGAGGATCTCTACCTGCCCTACAGGCCCAAAAGAAAGACACGTGCCTCCGTAGCCCGGGAGAAGGGACTGGAACCTCTTGCTCTCTGGCTGCTGGCACAGAAGCCCGGAGACCCGGAAACCGAGGCTGAAAAATACCTCACTGACCTGGTTGAGAGCACCGATGCAGCGCTGGCAGGCGCCCGTGACATCATAGCTGAAATGGTCAGCGAGGATGAACTGGTACGCGGAGCAATGCGAAGACTATATGAGCGCGATGCAGTTATAACATCCAGGGTCGTAAAGGGAAAAGAACAGGAGGGAGCCAAGTTCAGCGACTACTTCGAGTGGTCCGAACCGCTGCGCCGCTGTCCTTCCCACAGGCTGCTGGCTATGCGCCGGGGCGAGGAGGAGGGATTCCTCAAAATCACTCTTATGCCGGCAGAGGAAGAGGCACTGAAAATCATTGAAAGACAGTTCGTACGAGCCGGCAATGAAGCTGCCCGGCAGGTGCGGGAGGCAACCTCCGACAGCTGGAGCCGCCTGCTGGCACCCTCCATGGAGACGGAGTTCAGAAAATCATCAAAGGAGAAAGCCGACGAGGAGGCCATACGCGTATTCGCCGAAAACCTGAGGCAGCTGCTCCTCTCCCCACCGCTGGGCGAGAAGAGCGTGCTGGCAATAGACCCGGGATACCGCACCGGATGCAAGGTGGGATTCTTATTTAAGGGCACAAAGATAACATTATTGCGTTACCTGTCACTTCAGCTGCTTATAACCGAGGATAAGAACATTCGCTGATCGTGGTTTAAGCTGTAAATTCAGCTTTCCACCTTTTATTATTACAGGTTCTGAAGAGGGATAAATAAGTTTCGGATCCGAAATGGAATTATAGTCATATAAACCGCCTGATCTGAGTATTGAAATCTCACCCGCTTTCATCACTGAAGCTCCTGAGGTATTCAATTGTACCGACCTGGCCGTCGAAGAAGTATTTATAAGCTTGATATATACTCTGGAAGAGTCCTTATCGATCGTTCCGCTAGCAAAAAGACTGTCAGCTCCGGCCAGAGGTTTTCCTGATTGCAGTACAGGAATCACATGTGTCCCCCTGTGTGTTGAGAACATTTTCTGAACATAATAGTTCGGCGTTCCGATAGCCTTAAGATTATCAAACCATATCAGGTCGGGGCGCCATTGCCAGGCACCGACATGTGCCAGCAGCGGTGCATAGGAAGCCATATGTACTACATCAGCGTTTCTCTCCAGTCCGGTCATGAAAGCAGCTTCTGATAATGCACTCACCCAGGTATTCCTCGACTCCGGTGCTTCTCCATCCTTCCCATGTGCCGCATACTCACCTGCAAAGACTTTTATACCCTTTGTGTCGTAATTATCATATCGTGAAGCGTTACTCTGGAACCATTCCGGGGGCATATAGTAATGTTCATCAATCAGTGCGGGATTAAGCTTCTTCAACTCAGTCCAGGCATAATCGAAATATGCACCTGATGCAGAAGGTCCGGATCCCGAAACGATCTTTATCTCCGGATAGTTCTGGTTACTGACCTTTTCAAATTCCCTGTAACGCTCTCTATATTGTTCGTCCCACTGCTCATTTCCAATCCCCAGATATTTAAGATTAAATGGTCCGGGATGTCCCATGG
>CALMRD010000135.1 GCA_937871625.1 uncultured Bacteroidales bacterium
CCGGTTGTCATCTTTATCACAATACCAAGCTTGAAAGCTGACTGGCCGGCCAGGTACAATCACTCTTTTTTCTTTCTCAGAAACCTGTTCTCCTCTCCCCTGAGGAGCCTTTTGATATTCTTCTTATGGGTTACCACTATTGCGATGGCAACCAGCACGGAAAATATCCTGAACAGCAGTGAAGGGGTGTCAAAGGCAGTCATCAGGAGCACCGGAAACATTACTGCTGCCGTCATTGATCCCAGCGATACGTAACCGCTGACAAACAATACAACCAGGAAGATGCCAGCGCAAATGAGTGTCAGCCACGGCTGCAGGGCAAGCAGAACTCCAAAGGTGGTGGCAACTCCCTTCCCTCCGCGGAAACCTGCAAAGAGCGGGAAGATATGACCCAGTATGGCTGCCACGCCGCATGCTATCTGCAGGGCCATCATCTGTTCCGTGCCGCTGTCAGCTGCCTTCAGAAATTCAGGAAGCATGGCGGCAAGCCACCCCTTGAGAAGGTCAAAGATCAGAACAGGTATCCCTGTCTTCCAGCCCAGGACCCTTACCGTGTTAGTTGCCCCGGCATTGCCGCTTCCGTGCTCCCTTACATCTATGCCGTGAAAGAGCTTGCCCGCCCAGACAGCGCTGGGTATTGATCCTGCTATGTATGCCAGCAGAACAGCCGGCAGTGCCAGGGTGAGATTCATATGCCTCTGTTTATGGCTTTGGGCCGGAATGTACCAGCTTAGCCGTTTCTTCGTTGGATGTGAACTTGCTGAAGTTCCTGATGAATTTTTCAGCCAGCGACTTTGCAGCATTGTCCCAATCCTGACTGTTGCCCCATGCTATGCGCGGGTCGAGCAGCTCAGATGAGACGCCCGCCACTGATAGCGGTATCTTCAGGTTGAAGACCGGCAGGGTGACGAACTGTGCACTGTCAAGGCTTTTATTGAGGATGGCGTTGATGATGTTTCTTGTTGAGGGCAGGTCAATGCGCTTACCTTTCCCGTACGGTCCGCCCATCCATCCCGTGTTGACCAGCCATGCACTGGCGCCGTGTGCCTTCATCTTTCGCGTAAGCTCGCGGGCATAGATCAGCGGATCAAGCAGCAGGAACGCCGCGCCGAAGCAGGCAGAGAAAGAGGGGAGGGGTTCAATGATGCCGCGTTCGGTGCCGGCTACCTTGGCCGTATAACCGCTGAGGAAGTAATATTGCGTCTGCTCTTCCGTCAGCCTGGCAACAGGAGGCAGAACACCAAAGGCATCGGCGGTGAGAAAGATAACTGTGGTTGCATGCCCGCCCTTTGATACCGGTTTCACAATATTGTCTATGTGATATATGGGATAGGAGACCCTGGTATTCTCAGTCTTGGCGGCACTGCTGAAGTCTATCACGCCGTCATCGCCGACGACTACGTTCTCCAGCAGGGCATCGCGCCTGATGGCACGGTAGATGTCAGGCTCATTCTCCTTGCTCAGGTTGATGGTCTTGGCATAACAGCCTCCTTCGAAGTTGAAGATCCCGTCGTCGTCCCAGCCGTGCTCGTCATCGCCTATCAGCGCCCTGTCAGGATCGGTGGAGAGCGTGGTCTTGCCAGTCCCCGAGAGGCCGAAGAAGATCGCGACGTCACCATCCCTGCCTACATTGGCAGAGCAGTGCATGGCTGCTATTTTCTTCAGCGGCAGGTAGTAATTCATAACAGAGAAGATGCCCTTCTTCATCTCCCCGCCATACCATGTGCCTCCTACCAGCATCATGTTCTCAGTGAGGTTGAAGAAGACAAAGTTTTCAGAGTTCAACCCGAACTCACGGTACCCGGGGTTGACTGCCTTGGAAGCCATAAGCACCACAAAGTCAGGCTTGAAATCTTTCAGCTCCTCCTCGGTGGGACGAATGAACATATTCTTGACAAAATGTGCCTGCCATGCAACCTCCATGATGAACCTCACACAGAGCCTCGAGTCATTATTGGCACCACTGTAGCAGTCAACAACATAGAGACTCTTTCCCGACAGCTGCCTGATGGCTATATTTCGGCAGTGTTCCCAGGCTTCCGCTGTAATGGCCTTGTTGTCAGAGACGGGGGCACTCTCCGATTTCCACCATACGGTGTTCTCCGTCTTACTGTCGAAGACAATGTACTTGTCCTTGGGCGACCTGCCCGTGAAGACTCCTGTGTCAACGGTAACGGCACCCAGACTCGTCAGCAGACCCCTTTCAGCCCCTTCCAGGTCCGGCGAGAGCTCATCCTTATATAACTGCTCGTAGGATGGATTGTAAACCAACTCTTTAACATTGGTGATACCGTATTGCTTCAGGATTTCAGCTGTAATCATCGGAAAGGAGTTATTGATCTCCTCCAAAGTTATAAATATTCATCACTCAGAAGCCATGATTTTCCTCAGGACCCCTGCAGGCAGAAAAATATCCCGTGAACAGAGTAATTCGTTATCTTTAAAACGGCAATACATAATGATATGAGAATGGTGATTCTTTTGGCGGTTTTACTCCTCACCGCGGAGGCATACCCTCAGACAGTCAGGGTGAGGAGCGTGAAGCAGGTTACTCCCGACAAGAGTGGATCATACCTTTTGTCGGGCGTTGTTCCGGGATCAGGCAATCTGCTTGTGGCAGGAGAGGGATACAACGGTCTCTCGATGCTTGAAATCCGTACAGGAAGAATGAAGGTGATAAGCTCCGAGCCCGGTGCCGGTTATGAGCCTGCGGTAACGGCTGACGGCAATAAGATATTCTACCGTAGTGATAGCTTCAGTGAAAACAGGAAATACTCATCAGTCTGGTGCTATGATATCGCCACCGGCAGCAAGGAGCTACTGCTCGAAAAGAGGAGAGGAGTTATCCCTCCTGCCGTGACAGGCAACGCAGTGCTTCTCAGATCTGACAGTGACATGAGGATAGAGCAGCGGGGTTCGGTACTGAAGTCGGGGTCCCAACGAGCCTTCGTGGTGATCGAGGATATGATGCCAGTGCTCTACCGTGGTGATGAGAGAACAGAAATGATGCCCAACGGCGACGGATTTTACATCTGGGCATCACTCTCCCCGGACGGGACAATGATACTTTATAATTACCAGGGTAGAGGAAGCTATATATGCAGCACTGAGGGCAAGATACTGTATGATCTCGGGAGAATCAACGCTCCGAGGTGGTTCAGTGACATGATTGTGATCGGGATGGACGACAAGGATGATGGTCACCGGATCACCTCCTCCGACCTGGTCTGCTGGTCACTCGGTGAGAAGAAGAGAGTGATCCTCACTTCCACACCTGAGAGATCGGAGATGTTTCCCTTTGCCGTTGACAGGAGAAGGATCGCCTTCTGCACTGACAACGGTGAGATATACATCATGAAAGTCAGGGTAAGATGAGACGCGCATATGGTTTGTTGATGCTGGCATCGGTGTTTTGCCTGCCGGCAACCCTCTGCGGACAGAAATCCGATTTCGGGGGTGTCAGGATCTTCATCAACCCGGGTCACGGCGGCAACGACGGCGACGACAGACATATGATAGCCACTGACTTCTGGGAGTCGGAGGGAAACCTTGAAAAGGGACTGTTCCTTAGAGAGCTGTTGCAAGCACGCAATGCAACGGTAGGTATGTCGCGAACAACCAACTTCACCTCCGACGACCTGCCCCTTTCAACGATTGCGGCGATGGCCAACAGTTTTAATGCCGACATCTTCCTCTCTATCCACAGCAACGGCTTTGACGGAACCCGCAACCAGCCACTGATGCTGTTCCGCGGATACGATGACCAGCCTGTCTTTCCGGGAGCCAAAGTGTTTGCACAGATACTGTGGGGCAAGATCTTTGAGAAGAGCAACTGCTGGACACATACTTCTCAGTGGGTGAAGGGCGACTGGACCTTCTATCCCGACTGGGGAGACAAGGTAGGACTTGGTGTGCTTCGCACACTGGCGATGCCGGGGGTCCTCTCCGAGGGGTCGTTTCATGACTATGTACCTGAGGGGTGGAGGCTGCGCAACAACAATCACCTGCACCATGAGGCATGGGCCATGCTCAGGGCTCTGGCTGAATATTCAAATGTCACTGCGGAGCCATTTGGTATCATCGCAGGAACAGTAAGGGATTCTCTTACTTCACCAGATTATTATTTCAGGTCGGGAACACCTGATGAGGATTTACCCCTGAACGGAGCCGTGGTTACCCTTTATCCGGGTGAGATCTCAGTGACAACAGATAACCTGAACAATGGCTTCTTCATGTTTGACTCACTGCCGCCGGGCAACTACGAGCTGGTCTGCAGTGGAATGACTGACTTCTACAATGATACACTCCAGGCTGTGGTTTCGGCCGGGATGACCACTCTGGCAGACTTTCTTCCGGTATTCGATACTGCCAGGGTACCCGTGGTAACTGACCTGCTGCCCTCCACGGCTGACAGCCTCCTTTTGAACCAGTCGTTCACCATTACATTCAACATACCAATGGACATGGAGGCAGTGGAATCGGCATTTGTCATTGAACCTGCCGCAGCACTTCTTTTCCAGTGGGATCAGAGAGGGAAGGTGCTGACTGTGAAACCTGAGACCGGATTTGCAAGCAAGACCAACTATCTTATGAGTATAACCACTGCAGCCTCCTCTCTATGGGATGTGCCCCTGCAGTCAGAGTACCAGGTCAGTTTTGTTACCAGAGCACGCTCACAGCTTACGGCAGAGTTGATCTGGCCTTCTTCCGGCCTGACCGGCGTTACTGTCTATCCGCGGATAACGGTGCATTTTGACGCTCCCCTGGACCATGCCTCTGCCAGTGAAGGCATAAAACTGCTTGACAGCCAGTCTGAGGTTATCCCCAAGGCACACGAGTTCTTTGCGGCATCCGAGGGAAAGGGTATATACAGTTTTGAACCTGCGGCGGCACTGGAGCTCAACAACCAGTACAGGATTGTCATTGATGCCTCCGTAAAGGATATCATGGGTGTCACTCCCGGTGCTGACTCCGAAACAGGTTTTACCACACGCACCAGTGCATTCCAGACAGGATATGTGGTTGAGTCATTCAATGACATCTCAGCATTCTGGGATCCCGAGGCCAGCGGCAGCACCGTAGGTACGGACAATCCAATGACCACATTCACCTCCTCCGGCGATGTTTACCGGACTTCACCATCATCGGGGAAACTCAATTATGTTTTCACGGGCAGCAGCGGAGGAGTCTGCAGGGTCTTTGACACCCGCAAACCGGTAGTGGGTAGCAGCACAAGCCTCCGGTTCGGAATGTGGGTCTACGGTGATCTCAGCTACAACTCACTGGAGTTCTGGTTCTACTCTCCGGGCAGCGTAAACCAGATTGTGGATGCCGGTACAATTAACTGGGCAGGATGGGAGCTGGTTAGTATCCCTTTCAGTGCCATCGGCGGGAGCGGAGAGTGGCAGTACCACAGCCTGGTGGTCAGACAGCGGTCGGCAGGGGCCATGACGGGTGTTATCTATTTTGATGATGCCATGGTGATATCGCCAACTGGTATTGATGACAACCGGTATGATGAGACTGAGATGATCCTCTGGCCAAATCCTGTCAGCACTGCCGGAAGGGTGGCCTTCCTTCTTGAGTCACCCGTACAGGCCGAACTCAGTGTCTGGTCATCAGACGGCAGGCTGGTGGCGGATCTCTTTGACGGATACTGCGAGCCCGGCATGCAGACTGTAGATTGGAATCCTTCGCCGGCGGTGGCCCCGGGCGTTTACAGTATCAGGCTGAGCCTCCGCAGGGATGGGGAAGCATTATGGCATCATACTGTCCGCAGATGGGTAGTAATTAGGTAAAGTCCTCAGTCTTCAGCCGGCAGCTCAAGCTTCTTCACACACTACTCCCTACTGCCTATTGCCTACTGCCTAAAGCAAAAAGGAGGCTACAGATGAGCCTCCTTTTTGCTTTAATATATGAATCCAGCTTATTTCCTGGCTGCCCTGATGGCTGACTGCGCTGCAGAGAGC
>CALMRD010000136.1 GCA_937871625.1 uncultured Bacteroidales bacterium
TAAAAACGGCCCTGCCGGATGTCTATAAGGCAGGACAATGGGCAGCCAGCCCGGCAGGTATTCCTACATGTATCCTCACATCAAAACTGGCCGCGGATCTGGTTTATAAGGAGGTCTCCAGGACAGGACAAATGACCGAATAGTATCTGTGGTTTTTCACGAAGAGTCATGCTCAAGTAACCCGGAAAAGAAAATTGCTTTGCATCCTCCAATCATTTAATTTTGAGTGGGAAGAATCCAATCGATACATCTTTCTTAAAGATGAAGATGAGATCACTTTTCTGGACAGGGAAATTATCATTGCCCGTATTGCTGTTGGTGAATGCCAATAACCTGATAGCATTTCTGAATGGCAATTCAGGCAATAAGAGTGCTATGAAGGAGCGGGTTAAGCTGGGTTACGAAGGAGCGTATTCAGATCATGTGACAGGATATGACAGCCTCGCTGCAGAATATCAGAAGAAGGCAGCCAATGCCCAGCTGTCTGGCATGAATTTAAAGGACAAGGAGGTAATTGACATAGGTTGCGGAACAGGCATTATTTCGCTTCTCGCTTTGGAAATGGGTGCCAGGAGAGCAGTATGCGGAGATATCTCAGAGTACATGCTGAAACTGGCCGAAGAACATTCAAAAGCGGCTGGTTATGATTCAACCCGCATCAGTTTCTGCCAGCTGGATGCAGAATCATTGCCATTTGAGGATAATTGTTTTGACGCGGTGATAACCGGGATGTCTTTCGGATTATTTCCTGATCAGGGAAAAGCTGCCCGTGAGATGTATCGTGTTTTGAAACCAGGTGGATTGGCATCACTCGGAGCTCATGGTCCGGAACATTACTGGGAGGCAATAGATGCTAATATCCGGGCTATAAATAAGAGACATGTCCTTGGCTATCGGTTTGAGTTCTGGCCACGAACCGAGAGACAGATTGTTAAATTAATGAAAAGCACCGGATTCCGGGATATCCAGACAAACAGATTCATCTGGCGAAATATGTTCAAAACACCAGCGGATGCATGTGATTTCTTTGCAGCTGTGTCCTCAAACTGGTGGTATGCAAAAATACCCGAACAGAAAAGAGATCACGAATATCACAAAGTCAAAAGGCTTTTTGAAAAAAAGGGAATCAGACAGGTCACGGATGATGTCATAATCGGATACGGGGAAAAACCCTCCTCTGCTTCTTAAACCAGGAAACTCATATAAAGATTGGCTATGGGACTCTTTTTGCCATCAGTTACGTGTGATGTATACAAATTTAAACTCTCATAAAGCTGAAGTCAAATAAATCTAACCCTTTAAGGCCCCATTCACATGGGGATTTACGAGGACCTGAAAGAACAGCATTTAATTTATGTCTTCGGATGATTCAATAATCACCGGCAATGAAATTTCATAACAGTGGCCTTCCACAAAATTACCGGGACAATGTTTTATTTTGAAATTGACGATGCCATTGCCGGGTTTGCCGGTTGCCCAATTCGTATTTAAATCAGAGTGATTCTCCTCTTCCATGTCAGGCCCGTCTATTATTAATTCTAAGCCGTCATCCGGAATATAACTGAAAAAATATTCCCAGGGGGACTCCCCTGTGCCGGTAAAAAACTCCTTTGGATTTTCTCCGTTCAGTTCAAGCGAACAGACATAGAGATGATCTGACATCAGACGGAACGTGTCGACTTTTTCTGCCGGAGTGTAGCAGCATCCGTCATTGTCGCAATATTCATAGACACACTGCAGTCGGCCGTCTGAAACATTGGTAAAATAAAATTGGACCGATTTGACAGCAAGACCTTCGGGAACAGATTCTCCCGGAAACACTGGATCTCCCGGACAACCGTAGAGGCAGAAAGTAAGGGCTAAGACTGCAAAGCCCTGAAAGATTTTAAACAGATAAATTGTTTTCATAGTCTTGAATTTTTACATGTTAATAATACATTGATTATCATGTAAATATCCTTCAAAACCAGGGGCATTACATAGAAAATAAACGAGGAAATGTTACAACTTTATTAGCAATCCTTGCAAATTTCTGCAGGGGTTTACATATTTCTTAAAAAAATGATGAGATTGAATAAATCACCGCTCGAAAATCCCATAGCAGGATAAGGTGATCCACAGTGATCATGAATACATTTTCATTCTGTATCTAATCAGAGATTCCTTTTTCCTGCATTAACTTTTTAATTTTCCTCCGTTCTGAAATCCATTTCTCTTCAGCAATCTTGATTAATTTCTGAAATTCCGGTTCATTACGGATATTATTAAACATGGGATGGTTTTTAAGTTCTGTTATCAGTAATGGAGATATTGCAATATATTCTTCCTTGTACTGGATGGCTTTCCGCAGGTATTCAAGGGATTTAGCTTTATGATCCATCGCAGAATAAATACATGCCAGACTAATAGAGGCCCTGCAGGAAGAAAGAGGCTGCTCCCGTTCCAAAATTTTCGTTTCATGGTTTATCGCACCTTCGAAATGATAATCCGATTTTTCTTTCTGTCCGTTTTTCAGGTATACATATCCGAAATAGTAGCGTGGTTGTACTCTTGTGCCTTGCTTTTCAATAGTTGCAATACATTCATCAACGAACGTCAGTGCTGCATAGCAGTCTCGGGTCAAATACATACCAATACTTCTCCAACTGGCATAATTATCCCTTGGATTCCACCTGAATGATTCCATAGCCTTCCTGTATGCTGAAGAGTAATCATTCCGACTAATTGCTGAAGTAATTAATCCCATTATATAATACAATGAATCGCCGTTGGTTTCTATGATCTTTTCGGCAAACTGTAGTCCTTCTTCATACAAACCATTTGTATATAAGATTGAACAAATACCTCTTAAGATGCCACTCTTGTCAAATGGTTCATTTGCCAATTGTAAAGCTTTCAAATACAATTCCAGTGACTTCGCGTATTCTCCCTTATCAAATTGTAAATCTCCCATCAGCGAGATAGTAGAGGTTTCGTCAGGATCCAATTTAAGGGCAAGCGCAAATGCATTTTCTGCTTCTTCATCCAATCCTAAAATATTGCAGATAAAACCTTTAAAACTATATCCTTCTGCAAACTCAGGATCGAAATGCAATGCCCGCTCTGCAAAATATAACGTAGAGTCATAATTGCGTCTCACGAATTGACGCCATCCCAGAGATACATAAGCTTCAGCAAAAGTTGAATCAAGCAGGACCGCCCTTCTGAAAAAAATCTCAGCTTTCCTTCCTAATTCACTATTATTCCCAAACCGTGAAATAATAGCCAGTTCACTTCCGTGCAACCATAGATTCAGGGCAGCCATGTTTTCAGTCGGTTTTTTCTCTATTAATTCCGTCTCTTCGGGTGTAATGGTGACTTTGATACTTGCGGCTACGGAAGTTGCTATCTCACTCTGGATGCTGAAAATGTCCTCCCATTTCCTGTCATACTGTCTTGAGAATATTTGCTTGTCAGATTTGGCTTCGATGAGCTGACCGAAAGCATCACCCTGTCACCATATTTCTGACCGCTGCCTTCAACAATATAATTGACTCCCAGCTCTTTAGCTATCTGTGGTAGGGTTTTGGTCTTATTATTCCGGTACTGTTCCACCGAAGTACGGGAAAGCACTGTCAGACCTCCAATTTTTGATAGTCTGTCGAGAACGCCTTCCATGATACCATTGATGAAATAAATGTTGATTGAGTCGGGACTGTCGTTAATAAAAGGTAAAACAGCAATTGATTTCTTATCACTTTTCTCAGCGTTTCCGGGATTACGGTCGGAACGGACTAAAAAGGTAAAAACCAGCCAGGTCAGGATCATCACTCCCACCAGGCCTGTCATGATAAGCAGTAAAATTCTTTTGCCCGGTTTCTTTTCCGATTGTCTGGATGAACGCACTTCGGTCCCGCGCTTCAGATCATCCATCGCAGACGCCATATCAAGCGTTCCCTGCGCTT
The DNA here is from genome assembly GCA_937871625.1 of uncultured Bacteroidales bacterium. Classification (GTDB taxonomy): domain Bacteria; phylum Bacteroidota; class Bacteroidia; order Bacteroidales; family VadinHA17; genus SR-FBR-E99. Next base: position 3,945 of record CALMRD010000136.1, read on the forward strand.
TCCTTTTTTTTACGTCTCCGGGGGGATAACCATAAAACTCATGGAAGCACTTATTGAAATAACCTGGACTTCCGAAACCCACCCTGTAAGCCACTTCTGAAGAAGTAGCTTCTTCTTTCTGCAATATCTCCAGTGCCTTTTGGAGCCTGATTTC
>CALMRD010000137.1 GCA_937871625.1 uncultured Bacteroidales bacterium
CAGTCGTTCATGGAGACCGAGCAGGCACACATCCTCGAGAGACACCATGAGCTCCTCGATGTCATCCAGGTCAGATACAATCTGCTTGAACGCAAGGCCGAGGAGGTGCTCTTCCCGATGGCCATCCGCTATGGCACCGGTGTGATAGTGCGCATACCCCTCCTCTTCGGTTTCCTCTCCGGGAAGTTCAGCAGCAAATCCACCTTCGGCGACAATGACCACCGCCGGTTCAACCTCTCACCGGAGAAGCTGGCTGATTACCTGAGGTCCCTCGAAGGATATCAGCCTCTGTTCGACAAATATGCCCCTCATACCATGGCCCAGCTAAGCCTCAGGTTCTGTATCTCGCACCAGGCTTGCCACACGGTCATACCAGGAGGCAAGAACCCGGAACAGGTACAGGAGAATGTTGTGGCATCAGACCTCGATTTCATCCCTTTTGAAGAGTTCGTAATGCAGAATTGATATTAAATCTTCTTAAATTTAGCACAGCAAACGATCAATCTGAACATTATAGTTGTTACTAAAGTAAAAAGTCATGCCAAGAGTATTCAAAGCAATTGAGATAGAGAAGGAGGAAAAGGAGGTGATGCGCGACTATCTTGACCGTCACATGCCTCATGTCGTCTGTCCTGACAGCGTAAAACGCGGCGAAAAATTTGCAGTGAAGGTGCGCCTCGGAGATGAGTACCCCCATCCTGATGAGGACGACCACTACATAAGTGTCATTCAGCTCTGGAATCGTGAAACCCTGCTGGCAGAGACACGGTATTCGGCCGGTGTCAACGGGCACCTGCCGAACCATTTCGAGGTCGATTTCTACATTGTTGCCCCTGACGTCTCAATGAACCTGAGCGCTATGGCCGTATGTACCAAACACGGGCTATGGCAGAGTGAGGACAAACCAGTGAAGGTGACCGACTGATCTGCGTCAGAAAAGCAGAGGAACCCTTCACCGCGGTCATTTCAGCTGTTTTTTTGACAATTAACGTATCCCCAATACAAATCAGACCATTGCAAAAAGCACTTAATATCCGAATAAAATAATGGGAAGCTATGTCGACGGCCATCTCATCAAGGATGAGAATGTGGTCTATGAAACCAAGTACCACTGGGTGATTTTCTTTTCACTCAAATCAATTTTTACTCTGACAATTTACGCCTGGATGAAGCGATGGCTCTCCGAGTTCGTCATAACAAACCGCCGTATAGTTATCAAGGAGGGCTTCATTGCCCGCCGGACATTTGAGATGAACCTCTCGAAGATCGAAACTGTGAATGTCGACCAGACAGTCATGGGCCGGATACTCAACTTCGGATCCATAACCATCATAGGCACCGGCGGAACTACAGAGACATTCCACAACATAGCCCGCCCGCTGGTCTTCAGACAGAGATTCCAGGAACTCTGCTAGCAGAGTCGAAAGCCTGAAACCCTGAAGTCTATGAAAAGGAAACTGAAACTCTGCCTTCTACCTGCATTTTTACTCAGAGCAGCGGCCCCGGTGCTGGCCATCCTGGCCCTTTCGTCCTGCGGCCGCGCTGACACGACGGAGTACACTGCCCACGGTGTCTCAAAGCTCCTGGCCACCTACAGGTGTGAGACGCTGAAAGAGGTCAGGTACGACCTGACTTTCAGGATTGATACCGGAAAGAGCAGCCCCGTACAGGGAACCGCTGTGATTGAGTTCGAGCGCACTTCCGGCCGTGAGCCGCTGGTAATCGATTTCAATGTTCCCGCAGATCATCTCAGGTCTGTTTCGGTTAACGGCAGACAGGCAGAGGCGTCGTTGACCAATGGCCATTTAATAATTGACAGGGATCTTCTCTCAAAAAGCTACAACCGCGTGGAGGTCGGCTTCCGCGCCGGGGATCTCTCGCTGAACAGGAATGATGAATACCTTTATACACTGTTCGTTCCTGACAGGGCCTCAACAGCATTCCCCTGCTTTGACCAGCCTGATATCAAGGGACGGTTCACACTGGCACTGGATATCCCGGACTCATACCGTGCCATGTCAAACAATCCCGTCGTCTCATCCGACACCTCAGCCGGCAGGGTCACCCTCCGCTTCAGCGAGACAAAGCCTATAAGTACTTATCTGTTTGCCTTCGCTGCAGGCAAATTTGAACTGGTGGAGAGGGAGATTGAAGGTGTGAAGATGGAGATGCTCCACCGTGAAACCAGGCCAGGTTATGTTGAGAATAATGCTGAAGAAATATTCCGGCTTCATTACAGCGCCCTGAAATGGCTTGAGGAGTACACTAATATACGCTACCCTTTTAACAAGTTCGGGTTTGTGCTCCTGCCGCCCTTCCAGTATAGCGGGATGGAGCACCCGGGTTCAATATTTTACAGGGCCTCATCCCTGCTGCTGGAGTCCTCTCCCACCCTTCACGAACAGCTTTCGCGGGCCTCGCTGATCGCCCATGAGACATCGCATATCTGGTTCGGCGACCTCGTCACCATGAAGTGGTTCGACGATGTATGGCTCAAGGAGGTCTTTGCCGGTTACATGTCAGACAAGATAGTGGGGCCGGATTTCCCGGACATAAACCATGACCTTAGATTCCTGCTTTCCCGTTACCCTGCCGCCTACACCGTGGACCGAACACGTGGCACCAACCCCGTGATACAGGAGCTTGGTAACATGAAGGATGCCGGATCCCTCTACGGAGCCATTATTTACAACAAGGCGCCCATCGTCATGCGGCAGCTGGAACAGATGGCAGGAGAGGAGAAGCTTCGTGAGGCCCTGCAGATATATCTCGGGGAATACTCCTGGGGCAACGCCCGGTGGGATGATCTGATCGCCATCATTGAAAAGGTGACCCGGAAGCCGCTGGAGGAGTGGAGCAGGATGTGGGTCATGGAGGCGGGAATGCCGTTGATTACGCCGGTGGTGAGAAGGGAGGAGGCAGAGATGAAGGAGGCGGTCACAGACCCGACGGTTGCGGAGCAGCCGGTCAAGAAGCAGAGTTACAGAATCTCCTTCCGGGAGGATGACCCGGCAGGAGTTCTCAGACACTGGCCACAGACGCTGCAGACAATGGTCATCACGGAGACGGACACCGTCACCGGGGAAGTCACACCGGCAAGCAAACGCTCGTTCCTGACCACTACCGGGGAACCACTCTGCATTATCCCCGACATCCCGGGAAGAGCCTATGGCACCTTCCTCTTCGACAGCACTACAGCCTCATACCTCCCTGAACATATAAATGATTTTCAGGATCCGGTGCTGCGGGGTGTACTCTGGATCAACATGCACGAGAACCTCCTCAATGGAACCGTCAGCCCCACTGTATATTACAATGCCCTCTTCACTGCACTGCAGACAGAAGAAGAGTTGCAACTGCGAAACTACCTCACCGGCAGACTGGGATACGTATACTGGCATCATCTCTCTGACAGTGCCCGTACAGCCAATGCACCGGATGCAGAAGCAATGATATGGAATAAACTCATCTCCGCGGAGACGGCATCGGAGAAAAGACAGTGGTTCGTGCTGTTTCGAAATGTGGCTGTCACTGAAAGTGGACTTGCACGACTCAGGGATCTGTGGAGGAGTGGAGAGCTGCCCGGAACTGTAGTGACATACATGCCGGGGTCTGGTCCCGTCAGGCTCGGAGAAGATGAGCAGGACAGCCTGGCCTTGACGCTAGCTCTCAGGAATCACCCCGAAGCAATGTCTATTATCGCTGCCCAGCGTGATCGTATTACTACCGCCGACAGGCTTCAGAGGTTCGACTTCGTGCTGCCATCGGTCTCACCTGACCTGGCTGTGCGTGATGAATTCTTCAACAGCCTCCGTGATCCGTCTACCCGTGAACATGAACCTTGGGTGCTGGAGGCGCTGGGATACCTTCATCACCCATCGGTGGCTCACAGGTCGGAACACTATATCCTGCCCTCACTGGAACTTCTGGAAGAGATAAAGAGCACCGGCGACATATTCTTCCCGGGAGGCTGGATAAGCACTACCCTCGCCGGCCACCATTCGGCATCAGCCCGTGAGACAGTTGAGAGTTTCCTGGAAGAAAGGCCTGACTACCCCGCTGACCTGAGGCTGAAGGTCCTGCAGGCCGCGGATCAT
>CALMRD010000138.1 GCA_937871625.1 uncultured Bacteroidales bacterium
GTCCGGTCCGGCACCATGAAGCTCTGGAGGATGAAGCCTGACGGCTCGCAACAGGAACAGCTGACCTTTGATGAATACAACGACTGGTTTCCTCATATCTCGCCTGACGGAAAATGGATTGTATTCCTCTCCTTCATGCCGGATGTCAGGGCAGATGACCATCCTTTCTACAAACATGTTTATATCAGGAAGATGATGATACCCGGAGCAGAAAACGGCCGGCAGGACTTTACAGCCATGACGCCTGAGGTAATTTCCTATCTTTACGGCGGACAGGGCAGCATCAATGTCCCGAGCTGGTCACCTGACGGAAAGCAGATAGCCTTTGTTTCCAACTCCGGACCTGCCGAATGACAGGAAAAAGACTGACTTTGGATCCAACACCTGTTCAACCGAATGATAGAAAAGAGAATGACTCCGGATCCAATACCGATCCAGCCGAATGATGGAAAGCAGATTACGGCAATCAAAAACAATACAATCAGAGTATGGCATTATGAGACAAAACCGGATGACTAAATGATAAGAATAAGAAAAATCACGAATCCCTATCTTGAGGCCAACGTGAAAAAGATCGAGGCCGTCAGGGAGATCCTCAGGAAGCAGTTCCCGGATGTCCGGGAGGAGAAGATCAATGCAATTGACTCGCAGCTGGTTGATCCGCTGAAGCACAGGTATCAGACCTCCATCTTCCTCGCTGAGGATATACATGAGACTGTCAAGGCTTGTGCTGTACTTCACTTCATGCCTGATCTACAGTTCTGTTATCTTGATTACATAGCCTCATCGCCTGACAGCCCGTCATCAGGGTTTGGAGGTGCCCTGTATGACCGGCTGAGGGAGGAGGCCGGTTCACTTGATGCCACAGGGCTCTTCTTTGAGTGCCTGCCTGACGATCCGGAGTTGTGCAGCGATCCGAAGATACTTCAGCAGAACCGCAAGCGGCTGGCTTTTTATGAGCGCTTCGGAGCGAGACCTATTGACAACACCCTGTATGCAACACCTGTCAAACCGGGTGACGACTGTCCTCCCTTCCTGGTCTTTGACGGACTTGGGAGAGGTGAACCGCTGTCGCGCAAGAATGCACGTGAGATCGTCAGGGCCATACTGGAGAGAAAGTATGGTGACTATTCAGATACCGTGTACAACAATAAGGTCATAAACAGTTTTACAGATGATCCCATAGTGATCAGGCCTCCACGGTACAGCCGGAAAAAGAGCGATATCGTGGCACACTCTGATCTTCCCGGTAAGAAGATCTGGCTGGCTGTCAACGACCGCCACTCCATACATCATATCAGGGAGCGCGGATATGTAGAGTCGCCTGTAAGGGTAAAGAGCATCATGAAGGAGCTGGACAAGAGCGGGCTCTTCCGGACAGGTAAGATCAATGAATATCCTGACAGGCATATTCTGGAGGTGCATGACCCCAACTACTACAGCTATTTCAAAAAGGTATGCCGTAATATCCCCAAAGGAAGATCGGTCTATCCCTATGTATTTCCTATACGTTATGCCTCACGGGCTCCCAAGGAGCTTTCGGTACGGGCGGGGTATTTCTGTTTTGATACCTTTACCCCACTCAACCAGGATGCTTTTCTTGCAGCGCGCTGGGGCGTAAACTGCACCATGAGTGCCGCTGACGAGATGCTTGCCGGCACCAGGTATGCCTATGTTCTCACACGCCCGCCCGGACACCACGCGGAAAGGTCGGTCTTCGGGGGCTTCTGTTACTTCAACAACTGCGCCATAGCAGCTCATCACGTGAGCAAAAACGGTCGAGTAGCCATTCTCGACATTGACTATCATCACGGCAACGGGCAGCAGAACATCTTCTACAAAAGGAGTGATGTTCTTACTGTCTCACTTCACGGGCACCCTTCATTTGCCTACCCCTATTTTTCCGGGTTTGAGGAGGAGAAAGGAGAAGGTGAAGGGCTGGGTTTCAATTACAATTTCCCGCTGCCTGAGAAGCTGACGGCGGAGCAGTACAGAAAGACTCTCAGGCGAGCACTGAAGATCATCAGCGAGTACAGGCCGGAATACGTGATTGTCGCCCTGGGCCTCGATCCGGCCAAGGGTGATCCCACCGGCACATGGAGCTTCGGGCCTGACGATTTCGGTCAAAACGGTGAGATGATCGGAGGGCTCAGGCTTCCGACGCTTGTAGTGCAGGAAGGGGGGTACCGGAATCAGTCGCTCGGCAGTAATGCAAGGGCTTTCTTCACCGGCCTCCACAGAGGCTGGAACGGCACTAAGAACAAGTAATTCAGCAGGTTTAAGTATATTTGCCATATTTGAAAGTGAGCGGAACGTCAAAGATATTTCCGGACAAGAATGAGCTGATGAAGAGATCGATATTCAAAATGAGCAACCTGAAGAGTTATATCCTGGTAATAGTCTTGCTGGCTGTCGCCATCATACTTTTCGCCAACAAGCTTCTGTTATGGGGAGCGGGGTTTCTTGCTGCCGGGCTTGTTGTCTTCGGCATACAGCAGCTCATACAGCTCAACGTGAAGGTCTCGAAATTTGAAGATAACATCAGCGGCCTGGAAGAGAAGAACCAGAATCTTGTTAAGATGAATGAGAAGCTGATCGAAGAGAATGCCTTCCTGAAGGAGAGGCACTTTCAGATAACGCAGATTAAGAGTATCCTTGAGATGAATCTCTTCGAGATAGACACCAGGTTCAGGCGAACCATCAACAAGCTGGAACAGACAGCTGACAGGGAGATCAAGTTTATCGGGAGTCTGAGTGTGTCGCTGAAGGCAAAATACGGCATCGACCTGAAAGAGCTGAGATTTAAATATATACCTGAGAGTGATGAACTTGTTGTTGCAAACATCAATCCAAGGTTTCTCTCCTTCGGCAACAGGAAGCTTGAGTGGGAGTTCTTTGAGACGCTGGAGTACAGGAGGCAGCTACCTCTTACAACAAAGAGGTGGATGACCAGTGATGACCTGGCAGAGAGGGCGGAAAAACTAAAGGAGGAGGTAAGGCTGCAGACGGAGCATTCGCTGGAGAGCGGGCCCGAGGAGTTTGCCTGGATCATGGAGCCGATCAGGGAGAATGTTGAGAACACCATCAGGATCATGTTCAGGGGTGCCTGCAGCAACATTCATATTGCAGAGCGGGCAGACAAAACCTTTGTTCCTATTGAGGAGATAAAGATCGACAGGCTCCGGGAGCAGAAAAAGCTGAAGAAAGATGATGAGAATTGACAGCCGGAAAGCCCTGATGGTTTTTTCGGTCATCATGCTGGCCCTTTCAGGATGCAGCCGGCATAATAAGTCCGGCAGTGAATATCTGCTGTGGTATGACAGACCGGCCAGTGAGTGGACTGAAGCTCTTCCTGTAGGCAACGGCCGCCTTGGAGGAATGCTATTCGGCAACCCCTCGGTTGAGAGGCTGCAGCTGAATGAGGAGTCGTTGTGGGGAGGTATTAATGTCCCGAACAATAACCCTGGTGCGCCGGAGAACCTGCCCCGCATCAGGAAACTGATCCTTGACGGACAGATTCCAGAGGCATATGAGCTTGCCGAGAGCCACCTTGCCGGCATCCCCGGAAAGACCCGGTCATACCAGACACTGGGTGACATTCACTTTCGTTTTACAGATACTATCGGCAGGGTAACAGATTACCGACGCGAGCTGGATCCGGCGACAGGAATTGCCAGGGTCAGTTACCTCAGGGATGGGGGCCGGATCGAATATGAAGTCTATGCCTCGGCTCCTGATGACATCATGGTCATATCAATGAAGTCGGAGAGGAAAGGGGGCCTTGACATGTCTCTTTCACTCTCCCGGCTGCAGGATGCTGTTATCACGGTGTCGGAGAACCGCATCGATATGGAGGGGCAGGTGATAGACACTGAGGATCCGTCGAAGGGACCGTCTGGAGAGCATATGAAATTCTTCGGCTCGCTGATGGTGATGAGCTGCGACGGCACGCTCACTCCTGCTGATACTGCTCTGCACTATTCGGGCGGCAGTGAGATGGTGCTCTTTTTCAATGCATATACCGATTACAACATTGACCTGCTCGACCTTGACCGTTCTATAGATCCGCGAAGGCGTTGCATGGAAGCCATCAGCGCCGCATCATGGAAATCGTTCAAGCTGCTGAAAGAGTCTCACATGAGGGAGCACTCGGAAAAATTCAATCGTGTGAGCCTGTCGCTCGGCGGCAACCCTTCTGCTGACACCATACCCACTGATGAGCGGCTGAGAAGATTTCGGGCAGGAGGTGATGATCCGGGACTGATAGCCACTTATTTTCAGTACGGCAGATACCTGCTTATGGGATCATCGCGCCGGCCGGCACAGTTGCCTGCCAACCTGCAGGGCATATGGAACAAGGATATGCTTGCACCGTGGAACTCGGACTACCACACCAACATTAACCTGCAGATGAACTACTGGCCGGCGGAGGTCTGCAACCTGGGAGAAACGGTGATGCCGCTGACCCGTTTCATAGAGGAGATGACGGTTCCCGGCAGCGTCACCGCACAAGAGATGTACGGTGCGAAGGGGTGGACTTTGCATCACACAACAGACCCCTTCGGCAAGACGGCGGTGCTTGATGGCGTCTATTGGGGGATGTTCCCGCTGGGAGGTGCCTGGATGACATTGCCGCTGTGGGAGCATTACGAGTACACTCTTGATACCGCCTTCCTCCGCGAGCGTGCATACCCGGTCATGAAGGGTGCGGCAGAATTTATTTCAGGTTTTCTTGTTGAGGACAGCCAGGGCCGGCTGGTGACAGTACCCTCCTACTCGCCTGAAAACAGTTATATTGATCCGCTCTCGGGCAGGGAGTTCAAGCTTACATATGCACCCTCCATGGACAACCAGATTATACGGGAGGTTTTGGGCAACTGCCGCAAAGCTGCAGCGACACTTGGCATTGACCAGGAGTGGGCCGATTCACTGCAGTTCATCCTTGACAGGGTTCCGCCTGACAGGGTGGCACCAGACGGTACCATCATGGAGTGGATCGAAGATTATGAGGAGGCAGAGCCGGGACACAGGCACATGTCGCATCTCTTTGCCCTGCATCCCGGGACACAGATAACGCCTGAGACACCGAAGCTGTATGCTGCTGCCCGCCGGACGCTTGAACGGCGTCTGGAAAACGGCGGCGGCCATACCGGCTGGAGCAGGGCGTGGATCATCAACTTCTATGCACGCCTGTTTGATGGCAATGAAAGCTACCGTCATCTGAGGCAGCTTCTTGAGAAGTCTACGCTGCCGAACCTCTTTGACACCCATCCTCCGTTTCAGATCGACGGTAACTTCGGTGGCACGGCAGGCATCGCGGAGATGTTGCTGCAGAGCCAAAACGGCGTGATCAGAATCCTGCCTGCGCTGCCCGACGCGTGGCCGGAGGGAAAGGTCACCGGCCTGAAGGCCAGGGGTAACTTTGAAGTCGGCATGGAGTGGCATGAAGGCATTACTACCATAATAAGTGTGAAGTCGTTATCCGGTGCGCCACTTGAAATGGCCTATCGCGGAAGTACTGTCTCCATGGAAACGGAGAGAGGTGAAACCTATCAATTCGACAGTGACCTGAGATGGATAAGATAATTTTGTTTATCGCCCTGAGTGTACCGGTCATTTACATCTCGAAGCGTAGCCTGTTTGACAGCAGCAGTCACGGCTTCACCCGCTTTTTCAGCTGGGAGTGCATCATTGCACTCTTCGTGATAAACTATGAACATTGGTTCAAAGCGCCCTTATCATACACACAGATAGCATCATGGATTCTGCTCTTCATCTCAATGTGGTTTGTGACCGAGGGAGCTCTCCGGCTAAGAAAGGCCAGGAAGCCCGGTATTGTGAGGGTTGACGAGAAGCTTTTCAGGTTTGAAAAGACCACAGAGCTTGTCACCAACGGCTTATACAGGTACATCAGGCATCCCATGTACTCGTCTCTTCTCTTTCTGACGTGGGGTATCTGGTTGAAGCATCCCCTGGCGGCTACACTACCTGTTGCCCTGCTCTCCTCATGGTTGCTGTGGGTCACTGCACGGCGTGATGAGGCTCTGTGCATAAGTCACTTCGGAGACACATACCGTGAATACATGGGCAGGACGAAGAGACTTCTCCCTTTCATTATCTGAAATGCGCTGACTGTCTCTCAGACACCGATGGGCATGAGCTTCTATCGCCAGCTGTCAATCTTGTCGAGCGGGTAGATCGGCTGCGGAATATTGACATACCTGAGCGCGAAGGGATCGATGCTGCTGAATCCGGGAGACATTACATTGACAGTCTTCCTGTTGTAGAGCAGGTAGTTATACCTGAACGGAAAGAGGTTTTTGACTGCGACGATGTCGGCCTTCCAGACTGATAGTCCGAGTTTTCTGAAATCCCCTGGTTCCTTGAGTGCCATCGGCAGTTCTGAGAGTATAAGGTGTACCCCGTCATGTTTCAGTATGACCGTCTTCCCGAAGGAGGTCTCCTGTTTACTGGTCACGACGCCGGTATAGCTAAATGGTGCGTTGTATAATGTATCCAACTTGCCTCCCACAGAGAGAGTTATTTGATCACCGACGTTGTATTGCCATGCCTCTTCAGCTGCGAGGGCATCTCGTACAGAGACATATGAGGTCATATCGCTTCCCTGTTCCACCAGCGCCTTAAGTATCCAGGTGCTCTCCCCCGGTGTCCCTGCCGAGGGTGCGTCGGCCACATCGCAGAAGACAACTGTCCCGAGTGCACGTCCCAGCTTCTTGTCGCGTGCAATGGCGACTGCCTCTTCGGGGCTGTTACCTGCAGGCTGCGGCACATCACGGACTGCCCACGCCATATCTGAGAGCTCATCGGCCAGTCTGCCTGCCAGGTCGCGATTGCCGTCGGTGATGGCTATGGTGCTGTAGCCCAACTCCGGCTCATCTATCCATATATGTACCGGGAAAAAGGAGACAGATAACACATTATCCTGCTTCTCCATCTTCTTCATCCTTGCGAATATTGGTCGGAACGGTTGAAGGAAATCGACATTGATGCCGCCACCTTTGAGAAGTTTCATCTTGTTGACCACCATAACCGGTTCAATCTCACCCATAACAGTACGTATCAGCAGGTCGCCGGCACGGTATGCAGTCTTGAAATGATCACGGTGTGGATTGGTGTGATAACCGACAATGATGTCAGCGTTCTCTGCCCTGCGCCTGGTGACGTTGGCGTGCAGGTCGAAGCTCACGGCTATGACCGTCTCAGGGCCGGCCGCCTCCCTGACAGCTGCTATCAGATCGCCCTCGGGGTCGAACATACCCTGAACGCCCATGGCTCCGTGCAGTGACAGGTAGATGCCGTCGACCCTCTCCTGCTTACTGACCCCGTCAAGAATCATCTTTTTGATTTTTTCGTAGAAGAGGCTGTCGACTGGTCCGCCTGAAAGCGATTTTGCCTGTACCAGAGGTATCGCCTTCACCCTTCCCCTGCCCTGCTTTTCAACCACTGAGAGGAATCCGGCAAGCTGCTTATCCTCATCGATTGCAGATGCAACGACATCTGCGCCGTAGAAGAGGTGGTCAGCCCTGAAATTACGTTCTGTAGTGATGACAGGCGAGAAACTGTTCACTTCGTGCATCAGTTCAGCATAAAGAATTGTCTTCTGCTCCTCAGCCTGTGATCTGGTGTCGGGCCCCGAACATGACATCAGTGAAATGACTGTCAAAGAAATTAATACGTTGGTCAAAAGATTGTTCATAATAAAAGGATTAAACCATAAAAACATTAAATTCTCAGGCAAATGTAATAAAAACACAAACCTGTGTTGGGAGCATTTTAAAGGTAAGCACAAACATTCTGAAACAGGCGGCATTATGAGGGTTCTTCTTACCGGCGCAACCGGATATATAGCCAGGAGGCTGCTCCCTGTACTTCTTGCCGAAGGGCATGAGGTCATCTGCTGTGTACGCGATGCCGCCAGGTTTGACACATCCAGGTTCAGTACTGACCGCCTGAGCGTGATCACGGTAAACTTTCTTGACAGCGACACTCTTTCGGTAATACCCGAAGATATTGATGCTGCCTACTACCTGATACATTCAATGTCATCGACCGTTGGAGAGTTTGACAAGATGGAGAAGCAGTCGGCGGTCAACTTCAGGGAGAGGATTAATGCTACGAGAGTAAGACAGGTGATCTACCTCAGCGGTATTGTCAACACTGAAAGCCTGTCAAAGCACCTCGGATCACGCAAGACGGTGGAGGATGAGCTTTCGAAGGGTTCATACCATCTGACGACACTCAGGGCTGGTATTATTCTGGGCAGCGGCAGCGCATCGTTTGAGATAATACGTGACCTCGTCGAGAAGCTCCCGGTGATGGTGGCCCCAAGGTGGCTTAAGACTAAGTCTCAGCCCATAGCTGTTCAGAACGTAATTGAGTATCTCAGCGGGGTACTGATGAGAGAGGATACATTTGACAACAACTATGACATTGGTGGGCCGGACATACTGACCTACAAGGAGATGCTGCTGAGATTTGCCGCCGTCAGGAACCTCAGGCGAAAAGTATGGGTGGTGCCGGTAATGACACCCAAGCTCTCATCATACTGGCTCTATTTTGTCACCTCCACCTCATATAAGCTGGCCGTCAACCTGGTTGACAGCATGAAGGTAGAGGTCATATGCAGGGAGAACGACCTTCATGAGAAGCTGGGAATCAGGCTCATGGGGTATGATGAGGCAGTCAGGAATGCCTTTGACCGGATAGAACAGCAGACGGTGCCGTCGAGCTGGACCGATGCCCTTTCACTGCCGCTGCTTGAGAG
>CALMRD010000139.1 GCA_937871625.1 uncultured Bacteroidales bacterium
AGACGAAGGCATCGTTAAAGACGGTGGCCAGCCTGTTTGTATCTGGAAGCACGCTGCTCTGTATCCGCTTGGCGTAGGTGATGCTCTCGGTGATGTCAAGGTTCTTCTGCGCCAGCTCCTCCTTCTGCTCATAGACTTCAGCCGTGCGTTTGCGCAGCTCGCTTTCAAGGAACTCACGCTGTCTCCTGTGGGCTCTCTCACGGAGCCTGATGACCACCCATGCCGCTGCTGCAAGCAGGGCCAGCAGTGACACTATAAACCACCACCGCTCGGTGAAGGGCTTCTGTATCATCAGGCTGAAAGATGCAGCGGAGGCATTGTCAGCGTCATCTCTGGTGAAAGCTTCGACGGTAAATTTGTAGTGGCCGTCACTGAGCCTGTAGGTGACAGACCTGTCAGTTGTCACCTCTCCCCACCCCTCGTCAAAATTCTCGAGCCTGCTCCTGTATATGACATTAAGAGGATCGCGAAGCGAGATACCTGCATATTTAATACTTACAGTATAGGATGAGCGGTACGGCAGTGAGTAACTCTCACGAAGAGGGTATTCGGTGTTGTTAATAACCACGGAGACTATCACTGCCTGGGGCTGTGCCGTGCTTCTCTCATCGAGGGAGGGACGGTATGTCACAATACCCTCTGTTGTACCCACATAAACAGTGCCGTCCGGCGTCTCAGTCATGGCATTGCCAAGGCAGTCGCCCACCACTCCGAATTCAGTGCTGAATATCCTTACCGACCCGGACTCCGGATTTATGATTGAGAATCCCTTCTCATGCCCTGTCCATATGCGGCCGTCAGAGGCTATGAGGGTGCTGTAGCAGTAGTTGGACAGCATGCCGTCGGCCGTGGAAAAGTTGTAGACCGTGTCTGCCGTAAAGAGAAACAGACCGTTGCCGAGGGTCCCTGCACATAAGGTCCTGTCGGGTGAGACGGAGATGCTGCTGATGCGGTTTCTCATCGGCCCGTCCATCACCATACCCTCAGTGCGCACGCCGCCTGTAATATGTATGTAGCAGAGCCTGTCAGTCTCGGTGGCCACCAGCACCTCTCCCGGTCTGTTCACCACCACCTGCGAAACGTTATTATGAGGAAGCATCTCCCAGGTCGTATAGTGTGCCTTCTGCTCACCTGTTTTCCTGTCGAGCAGGACAACCCCGTTCATCGTTGCCAGCCAGATATTGTCACCGTCAGGAGCAACAGAGTTGATACGGTTCTGTGCCGGGTTAGTCGAGCTGCAGAACTGCCTCAGTGAACCGTCGGCCTCCATAAGCCATAGGCCCGAGCCCGTAGTGCCGATCCATATGTTTCCTTCCCCGTCCGTTGCCCAGGAGGCTATGCCTGTCCCACCGGTCCTTGATGTCAGTGCCCGGTAATTATCAAAAACACCGGTCTCCGGATGGTAGTCATAGAGTCCGTTGCGGGCCCCCATCACTGTTTTTCCTCCGGACATGCCGATGAAGTTAATCTCCTTGTGCGCATCAGGGACATGAAACGAAAAGGCATTTGTGGTGACGGCGGCCAGTCCCCTGTTGAATAGTCCTATCCAGAGGTTGTTCTCACGGTCGCGGAAGACCGTTCTAATGTCATTGTCGGCCAATCCCGAAGCTATATCATAGGCCGGCTCCGTAATCCATGAAGAGTAATCATTGCTGAAAAGGGTCCTGAGCACACCTGCCTCACGGGTGGCTACCAGCAGTGACCTGTCGCCGGAGGCAACCAGGTCGGGTATCCGGAGGTTCATGAAGGTTGTGTCGGTGACAGCCACAGCGTCCATGATGCCATCAGTGCGCCTGATCATATAGAGTCCCGCACCGTCGGTGCCGGCAAACCAGGTGTTCACGTCCGTCTGCTTCACCGTCTGCACCCAGGTATACTCCAGCTCCGGGAAAGTGTGGCTGATGACAGCCTCGTTGCCGCTGAGTATCATAAGATGCAGGTTATCCTGTGTGGCAACAAGAACAGTGTCGTGTCCTGCAAAGGCAATGTCAAACATTATCATCTCCTCCGGCACCGACAGCCGGGTGATCTTCTCACCGCCGGCATCCGACCTGTAGATGCCCCTGGTCTGGGTGATGATCCATATCCTGCCGTCCGGCCCTTCGGTAATGCGGTTTATCCTGTCAGCCTCCATCCCGGTCACCCGCACAAGAAAACCTCCTGCGTCTGCCGTGAAGAGTGAACCGTCTGTCATGCCCACCCACATCGTTCCTCCGGCATCACAGAAGAGGGCATTGGGATAGCCTGCAGAGAGGGTGTCAGGCAGAGCTACGGGGTGAAAATCAAAGCCGTCATACCGGTAAAGTCCGGTCTCGAGACCGAGCCACAACAGTCCGCTTTGGTCCTGCCCAATTACATTCAGGTAACTGCCGGGCAGGCCGGTGTTGACATCATAGGTCCTGTAACTGTATGTCTGGGCATCCGCCCGGTACGGCAGCAGAAGCTGTATCATTAAGATACAGAAGAGTGCCGCTGTAATGCCTGCGTTTCTGATCATGCCTATCTCTTGGGGACGACCTTTATCCGGGGTTTGTAAACGGGCACACCACCAATCGGTGCACTGAAGAACTGCAGGTTCTCACCATACTGGTTCTCCACGGTCATCACAACATTGTTGTTCTTCACCAGCTCATCGCTTCTCTTGTAGAAGCGGAAGTCAAGCGACTTTCCTATCTCCGCCTCAAGGATGGGCATCCTCGCCTCCGTCCAGGTGTCTTCACCGGAGAGGGGCAACGACTGTCCCTTGCGTTCAACAGAAACAACAATAAACTCCCCGTCACTGTCCCAGTCAAAGTTCCTCTGCCGTATGTAAACACAGCCGCTGTCGATAAAGGGATAGATATGAGAGACGAATGATGTGTCATTGTTGTTCCACATCCTGAAAGTATATTCATAGGTGAAGGCGTTGGCTCCCTCGATGGGCACATTGGCATCGGACCTCCTCGAGAGTGCATACCTGTACAGGTTGCCGTCGTCACCGGCGACACCATCACAGATGATCTTGAATACGTTGCTTGAGAACTTAGGGTAGTACTCACCGTCGGCAGGATTGAACGGCCCGAAGGTAAACCACCGCTCATCAAGCCTGCTGTCCATCCCGAACGCACGGGTGGCAAGCATGATGCCGCTCTTGTAGTTGCCAACCGGGTCTATACCCTTGGCCTCAGGGTGAGTGTAACAACCCTTGCCACCGTAGACGGAATAGACCATGCGGGTGTCCCAGAAGTTGTTCAGCTCATCGGTCTTGCCCCCGATGTCAGGGTCGTAGATCCTGATGTAAAACGGATCCTTGTAGTCTTTCGGCAGTGTAAAGAAAAAGGTCTGCGAAAAATCGTCATCTCCCCATGAGGTTGCGGCCTTAGGTCCGAAGGTTATCAGAAAAGGTACGTTCTCGTCGGGACCGGGTACTTCCTGGGCGTTGACCCGCGCCGGGCCTGCAAGTAAAAGGAGAAGACTAATTGACAGTATAATAGGGATGACTCTCATTTTCGTACACAAAAGTAATTAATTTCCTCCAGGGATAACCTCTATATCCCTGCAGACACAAACCTCCCGCACAACACCTCCCTGGTCAGGCACCGAGCTCACTATCAGCTGAATATTGTAGCTGCCCGGCTTATCGTAAACCTTCGTGACCTCCACTCCTGAGGCTGCGGTCTCATCTCCGAAATTCCAGTAGTACCTGTCAGGCTCCATTCCGGGCAGCCAGCTGTCTGCCGCACTCAGCACCACAGGTTCACCGGCGGCGACCCTCTCCGGACAGGTGATGACGGGCTGTTCAATGTCATTTATCTCAAGCTCATAGGAGGCCTGCCTCTTCTCTATGCCTCCGGTAATAAGGTTGACGATGTCGAGGCTTATATCATATACGCCCGGTCCCGGGAAGCAGTGTTCAGCTGTTATCCCCTCAGCACCTCCGCCGTCGCCGAAATTCCAAACCCACTTGAACCTGGTGTCAGATGTGTCATGCTTCAATGCCACCTCCTCGATGAACTCGAAGCAATAGCTGTTTTCCTGTATAGTGTCACATGCCGACCACCGTATGATTGTTGAGGCGAAGCTGAAAATATCGTCACTGTATTTTCGGCGGTTGGATGCAAAGTAGCCCTCAAGTCCTCCCTGGGCAGCATAAAAAGCAAAGTCATCAGCCTCCGAGTTGACAGGATCGCCCAGCACTGCCGGCTCTGTCCACGAACCGTACACCAGACTGCTGTACCATATATCGAGGCCGCCAGCTCCTCCCGGACGGTCAGATGCAAAATAGAGCCTGCCGGAGCTGTGAAGGAAGGGGTATATCTCTGCATGGGCACTGTTGACATTGCTGCCGAGATTCTCGGGCTTCGTCCATCTGCCCTCTATATTTTCGCTCACATAGATATCATATTTGCCCTGCCCGCCCGGCATATCGGAACAGAAGAAGAGATACCTGCCGTCGGCCGAGACATAGGGAAAAGAGAGGTTGTATTCCGGATTGTTGTATTCGAACGGCTGTATGTCAGTCCACTGTGACCCGTTGCGCTTTGCCTTGAAGAGGCCCAGCCTGTTGGCATCCTTCTTCCTGATCTTGCTTCCCTCGGAATAATTCCTGGTAAACCAGAGGGTGCTGCCGTCAGTGGTGACCGAGGCAGGACCGATATTGGCATCCTTGCCAAGGTTGGAAGCAAAACGCCTGGCCCTGGCCGGATCACCCTCCTCATTGAAGGGAGCAAACCAGAGCTCATAAAGACGTATCCCCTCGAGGTTCTTTTTCGTAAGGAACGGATTGGTCTTCCTGTTGGAACAGAAGAGTATGCCGTCACTCATGATGACAGGTGCCATATCATCAGACCCCGATGAGATGGAGGAGACGTGATATACCTCAAACGGCTTCATCTCCTGTCCGATGGCTATCATCAACGGAAGCAGCATCAGGGCCATTGTCAGTACGGTATGTTTAATATGCCTCTTCATCATGTCAGAAATATCTTGGTGAAGTTGCACTGACTGAAAACTCAAATTCATACCTCAGTGACACCTCGTGCGTACCCGTGGTGTAGTTGTTGAGATGTCCGAGCTGATAATCGTATGAGTAGCCTACCTTGAGCTGCGGCGTAACCTGGAGGTCGAGCAGGGCAACTACGGCTCCCTCGGCTATCCGGTACGATCCTCCTATCCACAGCATGTCTGCAAATATCATGTTGACATTGAGGTCTGCCTCCAGCGGCTCCTGCATGGAATACCTCAGCAGCACTGAGGGTTTGACCTTGAAGGCGTCGGCAAAAGTGATCAGGGCGCCGGCGGAGAAGTATGTTTTGAACGACTTGTAATCCGGTGTTACACGGAACTCATCCATCGCGTCCCTCCTGTATGAGAGCAGCGAGGGCACTGACAGCCCGGCAAAAAACTTATCGGTATACCAGTAGAATCCCACTCCCATGTTGGGCAGGGTATATCTCATGTCACCGGTAAGGAGCGGATCAGCAGGATTGCCGTCGGGGAACTGCAGGTTATTGTAATTGGTGTTGCTCAGGTCGACGCCGCCCTTCAGTCCCATTGAGAGTCTGCCAGGCCCGGCCTGGAAGCTGTAGGCGTAGAATGCATAGATACCTACATCCTTGGTGACTCCGTAGGTCAGGTACTCTGCCATAAGACCCAGGGCCACCTTCTCCTTCGTGTTGACGGGGCTGTGCAGCGACAGGTTCTGGAACTGCGGTGCGCCGTTGATGCGGGCCCACTGTTTGCGGTATGAGAGGTTGGCACTCAGGGCTCCTCTGCTGCCGGCATAGGCGGGATTGATCACCAGGCCGTTGGTGAGGTACTGGCTGGTGATGGGCGCCTGCTGTGCAGGTACCGCCTGCACGAGAGCCAGCACAACCGCTGTCAGTATGTATACCCTCGCCCTCATGCTATCTCCTCAGTATTATGAAACCACTGAACTGTGTGACAAAGGCGGGGACGGCTGCATCGCGTGCACCCCTTATCTTCAGCAGGTAATAATAGGTACCCTCGGGAACCTCGCTGCCGTTTAGGTCAAGGCCATTCCAGGCATTGACAGGATCATCGCTGCGGTAATCCTCTGACCTGTAAACTACAGCGCCGCCGGTGTTGATGATAACCAGCTCGTTGTAGGTGTATTCAAGCCCTTCAATGTTGAAGTAATCATTTATGCCGTCACCGTTGGGAGTGACACCCTGAGGAATTATCAGCTCAGGAACCGTCAGGGTCACGTATACGTCATCGGCCACACACTGTCCGTTGACAACGGAGAAGATGAATATGTTGTCACCGCCTCCCAGTTTTGTCACGTCGGTCACCCTCTCTCCCGGTGTGCTGAAGACCGGGTTGCCGTCACCGGAGCTGAAGTCATAGCTCCACGAGGCAACGCCTTCACCGTCATAGCTGCCCTCAAGCACCGCTGCATACTGATACGGGAGCAGCGTTCTGTCGTCTCCGGCGGTGATATTCAGAGGCATAATGTCAATGTTGACAGTCACAGGCAGCGAGACAGAGCTGCAGCAGTCAGCCTCGCCAGAGTAGACGTGCCGCCTGAACTGGGTGGTGCCGTCAAGAAGCGGGGGCTGGTAGTCCTTTGAACTATGTGTCCCTGCAGCGGTGCTCCAATCCGGTGCAGCGGCTGCCTTCATCTCCCACAGGTAACGGTAGGTGCCGTCGCCGCCTGCCGGGTTGCTGCCCGTCACAACTGAAGGTGTCTGGGTGTTGCAGACAGTCTGATCGGCAGCGAGGCTGTTGCCGCTGATCTGCGGCAGAACCGTAATGCGGAAGACGGAGCTTTCAGAGCAGGCACCCGAGGTGACTGTACGGCGGAACCAGGTGGTTGCCGTCAGTGCTCCGGGCTGAAATGACGGGCCTGTGGCCGCCAGCGGAGTGAAAGTGATGTTATCTGTTGACGAAGCCCATGAGTAGGTGAAGGTCCCCAGCCCTCCTGCCGCTGTGCCTGACAGCTGAGCGGGAGTGTCGCCGGTACATATAGTATCATGCCCCAGGGCAGGGAGGTCAATGGTAAATGAGGTAATCCCCGGGTCAACAGTTATCTCAATGTCATTGCTGTTGCTGGTGCAGACGGAGGAGGAGACGTGCCTCCTGTACCATTTGCTGGCTGTCAGAGGCGTGCCAGGGAGATCCTCGGCGGTGGCGCCGGCGATATCCTGGAAGGTGACGCCGTTGTTGCTCTCCATCCACTGATAGAGGTATGTGCCAGCACCGGCACCGTTGGCAGGCACCGTACCGTCAAGGGCTGCAGGGGCCGTGCCCTCGCAGATGGTCTGTGGCGCCGAAATGGTGTTATTGGTAATGGAGGGGTGGCAGATGAGCTGAACAGTGTTGCTGACCGACTGGCAGGTATTGGAGGGCCCGCTGAAGACGTCACGCCTGTACCAGGTGGTGCCGGGCGAGTCATCCTGCGGGTCATAGGTGATGCCGTTGCTGCTTCCGGCAGCAGGAGACCAGTTTACGTTGTCACTGCTGCTCATCCACTGGTATGCATATGAGGGTGACGCTCCTCCTGTCGGAATGGAGCCGGTGAGGCTGCTGAAGAGAGTGCCCTCGCAGATGGTCTGGTCTGCGGTGATGCTGTTCCCGCTGATGGCGGGAAGGACAGTGACAGTCACCGGTGTGCTGACGTCAGTGCAGGCGCCTGAGCTCACAATACGGTGATACCAGGTGGTTGCAGCCAGGGTCTGCGGATCGTAGGCAGGAGCCGTGCCTGATCCTGGCACGTCACTCCAGGCAACATTGTCGGGACTCTGTTCCCAGTTGTAATAATAGATGCCTGTGCCTCCCGCGGGACCACTGTTTCCCGGGTAGAGCTCTTCGGGATCCTGGTTGAAACAGATGGTGGTGTCTGCAGCTATCAGGTTGCCGGTGATGCGGGGATGAACTATTATCCGTACCGGCATGCTGTAATCGACGATGCCGGCACCGTCGTCAACCACCCTACGGAACCAGAGGGATGTTGTCTCGGCAGCCGTAGGGGTGTACTCGCGGCCGGTGCCCGCTACGTTTGTCCAGATGCTGTTGTCATAGCTCCGCTGCCACTGGTAGGTGTAGGTGCCGCTGCCACCGGCAGGCCTGGTGCCTGTCATCGCCGGGGGTACCATACCCTCGCAGACGGAGTCCAGGGCAGACAGGCTTTGAGCTACGTATATCTCATTAAACAAAAACCCATTGAGAGGCAGGTTAAGATCACTCCACACCACTCCCGGAGATCCGTCCTTGTTGGGATCACCGCCGTTGTGTATTCCTCCCTGGCCTCCTGCCACGGTTGTACTGCCTGCGAAGGGAATGTTGGTCCAGATGAGGCCACCGCCGCCGCCGCCGCCGGCACCGTTCTGACTGACGGTGCTCAGGTTATCACCGCCGTCACCGCCTGCTGCGTCAAGCACCGGCGCCGATGCAAAGTAGCTGGTGCTGACAATGACCGACCCGCCGGCACCACCGCCGCCGGCACCGCTGTCGTCAGGAACGTTGTCGGCTGCTGCCGCTCCCCGTGCCGTGATAAGCATGCCGTTACCGCGAATTGTGTCGGCGTGGATGATGACTATCCCTCCCCCGTTACCCCCGTGGGCGTTGGAAGGAGTGGTGAGCCAGACCGAGGCCCCGCCGCCGCCGCCCATGAAAACGCCATGGTTTATCGTAGCGTAAGGGGTCACGGGAAATCCACCCCGTCCTCCCGGTTGTAACAGTCCGCATATATCGGGAGTGATCTCATTGTCACCAACGCTGCCGGCACCATAGTTGGCCCCGCCGCCGCCACCGGAGAAGTGACCGTTACCTCC
>CALMRD010000140.1 GCA_937871625.1 uncultured Bacteroidales bacterium
TAACGCAGCCCGGCATTAAGGGTAATGGCTTCGGTGATATCAACAGAGGTGAGAAGACCGTAGCTGACAAGATCCTTGTTCACGAACTTCAGCAGCGGTCCCGAGATATCGAAGCCGGCCCTGAGATTCAACGGCACCGTCACCGTATCCTGCGCCGCGGTACTGCTTCCTGCAAGGAAGAGCAGGAGGCTAAAAAAAGAGATGCAGGTTCTTTTTGCCATCGAGATCCACTTTGCTATTCTCAATTATCAGGGTGTCAATAATATTGTGAGTGGTTGCCACACCTGTTATGTTACTTATGAAGGTATAACCGCACTCCGGGGAGACAAGGTGAGGGAGGCGGGTATAGGATATTACTGCCGTGTCATGAATGCCGTTGACGGTGATAAAGAACCGGGAGAGGTCGCTTGCCGGGTCGAGAGGTAGTGAGAAGGATGTTACCGACCTGGCATCTACAAACTCAATGGTGTCGGTTGGAGTGACGCCGCGCACCCTCAGTGAGTCGGCTTTGGCGCTCTCGCCGGTGCCACTGGCAAGCAGAACGGTGTTCATCATGGGATCCGTATCCTCATAGCAGGGTTGCACTGAACAGGAGCATATGACGAATGCCATCGCTGAGGCAATACCGCAGGCAATTAATTGACGAACACCTCTCATTACTGTTGCCAAAGGTATAAAATTCAGGTCTCTCACAGCACTTTTCTGACCATCTCCACGGCTTTTGCGATGGCATCGCTGAGGCCGCCGGGTTTCTTACCTCCGGCAGTAGCAAGGAGGGGCTGTCCGCCGCCGCCGCCGCTGATATCAGCGGCCACGGCCTTTATCATCTCAACGGCGTTGAGGCCTGTTGTCCCGGCTGCCTTGTCGCCAAGCCCGATAACCATCGAGGCCTTGCCTTCATCGGCAGTGCCTATTATTATGATGCTGCTGCTGTCAGACTCCCTGATCTGGTGAGCTATGTTTCTCAGTATCTCGGCCGTGGTGGCGTCAAGCAGACCGGAATATATACGGCAGCTGCCGGCAGTCACCGCCCCTGCAGCCAGTCTTCTCCCCGCCTCGGCTGCCGCAGAGTTCTGCATCCTCTCGATGGTCTGTCTCAGGGAGCTGTTTTCAGCAAGCAGCTTTGAGATGTTGGCCACAGGGTCACCTGTGCTCCTGAGCATCGCGGTTATCTCATTCAGTTTGTTGAGTTTTCCGTTGAGGTACGCCAGTGCGCCACTGCCGGTGACGGCCTCTATGCGCCGCACTCCTGCGGCTACGGCACCCTCGGATATGATCTTGAAGAGGCCTATGGATCCTGTGTCAGACACGTGTGTGCCGCCGCACAACTCCACGGAGTCGCCGAAGGAGACCACCCTCACCTTCTCGCCGTATTTCTCCCCGAAGAGGGCTATGGCTCCCATGGCCAGGGCCTCATTGACAGGTGTATCATCATGCACCTCCGAGGGGATGTTGTTCATTATCATCTCATTGACCTTCTCCTCCACGGCGGCAATCTCTTCGGGCGTCACCTGCCTGAAGTGGCTGAAGTCAAACCTCAGTCTCTCCGGCGTCACCAGCGACCCCTTCTGTTCCACGTGGCTGCCGAGCACCTCCCGCAGGGCGTGGTGCATGAGGTGTGTGGCAGTATGATTGCGGGCCGTATCGCGTCTTGCGCTGCTGTCGACAACGGCACGAAAGCCGGCCGACGGTTTTTTTGGCAGTTGCCCTGCAAAATGTATGATAAGGTTGTTCTCCCTGACAGTGTCAGTGATCCTGATCTTCTCATCTTCCGAGGTGATATAGCCCTTGTCGCCTGTCTGGCCGCCTGACTCGGCATAGAAGGGTGTGCGGTCGAATACCAGATGGAAGGTCTCCTTGCCCCGTGAGATCACCCTGCGGTACCTGACGATACGGATGTTGTCTTCCGTGCGGTCGTACCCGGTAAAGAGGGTGCTTTCCGCCTCTTCCAGCACCACCCAGTCCTCCGCCGAGACGGCAGCATCATCCCTGGACCTGTTTTTCTGGACATTGAGTTCAGCCCTGAAGGCCTCCTCATCGAGTGTCATACTGTTCTCCCTGAGGATGAGCTGGGTGAGGTCTACCGGGAAGCCATAGGTGTCAAACAGTTCGAAGGCATCACTGCCCGGGAAGCGGGTCCCTCCGCTCTGCTTCAGGGCCTTCACTTTCTGTTCGATCATCCTCAGTCCCTTGCCCAGTGTCCTGAGGAATGCCTGCTCCTCTTCGCGAATGACCCTGGTGATTATCCCTTCCTGTGCAGCCAGCTCGGGGTAGTGGCCGCCCATCGTCTCCGTCAGGGTCGGCAGGAGGCTATACATAAATGGTTCTCTCATGCCGAGTGAAGTGTAGCCGTATCTGACGGCACGCCGCAAAATCCTTCTTATAACATAGCCGGCCCTGTTGTTTGACGGAAGCTGCCCGTCGGCAACGGAGAATGCCACTGTGCGCAGGTGATCAGCGATGACCCTGTGGGCCGTATCCCATTCGTTATTCTCACCGTATGGTTTGCCGGTCACCCTGGCCGAGGCGGCTATGAGAGGCTGGAAGATGTCAGTGTCATAGTTGGACTTTTTGTTCTGTATTACCATGCAGAGACGTTCAAAACCCATGCCTGTGTCAACGTGCTTTTCAGGAAGCAGCTCCAGCTCGCCGCCTGCCCTGCGGTTGTACTGAATGAAGACCAGGTTCCATATCTCTATCACCAGCGGATGACCGGTGTTCACCATCAGATGTCCGGGTTTTTCAGCACGCTCACTGTCGCTCCTCAGGTCGACGTGTATCTCAGAACAGGGGCCACACGGTCCGGTGTCGCCCATCTCCCAGAAGTTGTCTTTTTTGGATCCGTCTATAATGTGATTTTCGGCTTCCCTGAAGCAGCTCTTCCAGAAACCGGCTGCCTCATCGTCCCTCGGTACATCCTGCTCAGCGTCCCCTTCAAAGACTGTGGCATAGATCCTTTCCACGGGAATGCCCAGCACAACAGTGAGAAACTCCCAGGCCCATTCAATGGCTTCCTTCTTGAAGTAGTCGCCGAAAGACCAGTTGCCGAGCATCTCGAACATGGTATGGTGATAGGTATCAAGACCTACCTCTTCAAGATCATTGTGCTTGCCGGAGACACGAAGACACTTCTGCGAGTTGGCTATCCTTTTATGCGAGGCAGGCTGGTTACCCAGGAAGATATCCTTGAACTGGTTCATGCCTGCATTGGTGAACATCAACGTGGGGTCATTCTTTATGACCATCGGTGCCGATGGCACTATCGTGTGCTCTTTTGAACGGAAAAAACTGAGGAACTCCTCCCTGATATCGTTTGCCTTCATCCTGACTCCGCAACCTGTTTTATTTTTCTTATTTTACGGGTTTGTAAAATTAATTTATTTATTTTACGTTTGTCAGTTAGCAAACCATTTTAGTGGCAAACCATTGATCTGCTGATGCCGAGAAGGAAGAACTACGTTTTTGATGCAGCAAATCTGCAATACCTGCAACACCGGCGGCGATGGAGTGAGAAGCTCCTTCGCTTCTCGCTATGGTTTGGTGTATCTATCGCACTGACAGTTATTTATGCATTTATTTTTCACCGGATTGCCGGTGACCCCAAGGAGGAGCTTCTCACACAGAGGATAGAAGAGATGAAGCTCAGCTACTCTCTTCTGGAGAGAAAGATCGACTACTCCTCCGCAGTCGTTGCTGATCTTCGCGCCAGCGACAACAGCTCGTACCGGGCCATTCTCGACCTGGAAATGATTCCCGAAGATATTTCAGAAGGAGGTTCCGGCGGTACATTCAAATTCGGAGACCTTACCGGTTATATGAACAGCGATATGATGATGGCCGTAAGGTCCAAGTTTGAAGATCTCAAGACCCAGACCAATATCCAGTACAACTCCCTTGCAGAGCTGACAGAGAAGGCTGAGGAGTGGAAGAATATGTGGGCCCACCTGCCTTACATCAGGCCGGTGGAGGTCAACATAAGGCTGGGTGACGGACTTAAGTTCCGGGAGAGACATCCCGTTCTGGGGTCGCCCAGATGGCATTTCGGGCAGGACTTCCGCTGTCCGGTAGGCACGGAGGTGCATGCCACGGGTGCCGGCACGGTATATTATGCCGGGAATGACAATGACGGGTTCGGAATAAAGGTGGTGATAGACCATGGTTACGGGTACCGTACCATCTACGGCCACCTGAGCGAATGCAGGGTCAGGAGAGGCGCCAGGGTTTCCCGCGGTGACCTTATAGCCATTTCCGGTAATACCGGAGTATCATCGGGACCTCACCTGCACTATCAGATCGATCTCTTCGGGGAACATGTAAACCCCCTCTGGTACTTTGAAGACGGCCTGACGGAAGATGAGTATTACAGGATGCTGGATTTCCTGACAAGACCATAGGAAAAACAGTGGATTAATGCTTTTTCCGTTTATAACGGATTTTTTGCATATTCCCTAATATTTCTTATGTTTGCAGGGCATTCAGGTTGCTACCGTAACAGATGCCAAAGACAAAGTATAAGTTCAATCATGAGACCCTCAGCTTTGACAGGATAAGGCTGGGACTAAAAGAGACCTTCCTCAGGCTCTTCGGTTATTTTATAGCATCACTGTTCCTGGCCGGCATCTACGGTTTCATCTTTGCCTTTATCTTTGACTCCCCGCAGGAGAAGGCCCTGAAGAGGGAGATTGAACAGCTGACTCTCCAGTATGAGTTGATGAACAGGGAGATGGAGAATGTTGAGAAGGTGCTCAGTCATCTGGAGGAGACGGATGACAACCTCTACAGGACTATCTTTGAGGCGGAGCCTGTGCCCACATCCTTCAGGCAGGGCGGCATAGGAGGCTCCAACCGTTATGTTGAACTGGAGGGATTCTCAAATTCAGAGCTTATAATTGAAACAGCCAAGCGGCTTGACAATATCAGGAAGAAGATCTATATCCAGTCACAGTCGTTTGATGAGCTGATTGCCTATGCCAGGGAGAAGGAGGAGATGCTCACCAGCATACCTGCAGTTCAGCCTCTCTCCAACAGTGACCTGAAGCGCACCGCCTCAGGCTTCGGACCCAGGATTCACCCCATCTACAAGATTGTGAAGTTCCATTCGGGCATGGACTTCACGGCACCTACAGGCACAGAGGTCTATGCCACCGGCAATGGCACTGTCGATGCCGTAAAATCGACCCGGCGCGGCTACGGCAATCACATTGTCATAAATCACGGATTTGGGTACCAGACTGTCTATGCCCATCTCAACAACTTCAACGTCAGGGCAGGGCAGAAGGTAAGACGCGGTGACGTTATCGGCTATGTCGGTAACACAGGCCTGTCCGTGGCACCTCACCTGCACTATGAGGTCAAGCTTAACGGCCGCCACGTTGACCCGGCTCTCTATTATTTCAATGATCTTACCCCTGATGAATATGACCGTATGCTCGAGATCTCAAGCAAGAGCGGACAGACCTTCGACTGATTTATCATTCATGTGATGCCTTACAGGGAAAAGAAGACAGAAAAGCTATTTTACCAGATAGGAGAGGTCTCCGAGATGTTTTCCGAACCTGTCTCCACGATCCGGTTTTGGGAGAAGGAGTTCGATATCCTGCATCCGAAGAAGAATAATAAGGGCAACAGGCTCTTCATGCAGGAGGATATTAAAAACCTGCGTTTGATACATCACCTGCTCAGGGACAAGGGTATGACCATTGAGGGTGCAAGACGCTACCTGAAGCATAACCGTGAAGAGACCGATTACCGCCTTGAGATAGCCGACAGCCTGAGAAATATCAGGGAGATGCTCGTCACTATCAGGGATGAAATAAAATGATGTAATGGCGGTCACGCTCGGAGAATTTGTGGAATGGTTTGAGGAGCTGATACCTCCCGCCTTTCAGGAAAGCTATGACAACAGCGGACTGCAGGTGGGGGATCTCTCTGCAACGGTTTCATCCGTTCTGCTCACCATTGACGTTACTCCCGAGGTCATGGAGGAGGCAGCAGCAGCAGGCTGTAACCTGATAGTCTCGCACCACCCTCTCATTTTTAAGCCACTGAGGCACCTCGTTTATGGCAATGATGCGCAGCAGTCCGTCGCCGCTGCCATACGTAAGGATATCGCGGTTTACTCTGCCCATACCAGCCTTGACAACAGTGCCGGCGGGGTAAGTCATATCCTCGCTGAGAAGATCGGGCTGGAAGAGATCAGGGTACTCGTGCCCCTTGAGGGGAGGCTCTCCAAAATTGTAACCTTTGTTCCGGAGGAGCATGCGGTGGCGGTGAGGGATGCTCTCTTTGCTGCCGGGGCCGGTGTGACAGGCAATTACGACCGATGCAGCTTCAATGTGGCAGGGGAGGGCACCTTCCGTGCAGGCCAGGGTGCAGAGCCCTTTGCCGGGGAGGTGGGCAGGGAACATACAGAGCCTGAGGTGCGGATAGAGGTGGTGGTGCCGTCATACCTCACCGGAAGATGCGTCAGGGCTCTGCTTGATGCCCATCCTTACGAAGAGGTGGCATATGACATCATAGCCCTGCAGAACGGGTTCAACGGCGCCGGCGCCATTGGTCGACTGCCTGTCCCGTTGCCGGGAGAGAAGCTTATGGAACGGCTGAAGCAGCTGACAGGCATACCGGCAATACGCTACAGCGGTGACCTGCGACGGTCAAGGTCAACCGTGGCCCTCTGCGGAGGGTCAGGCTCGGAATATATCGGTGACGCTGCCCGCGCCGGCGCCGACGTTTTTCTCACAGCAGACATTAAGTACCATGCTTTCGCCGAAGCACCGCGCTCAATGCTGGTAGCCGACATAGGGCATTATGAGAGTGAAAAATTTTCTCTTGAGCTGCTTCACAACCTGATTCAAAAAAAATTTCCTAACTTTGCACTCCGCTTTTCAGAAACAAAAACGAATCCGATAAATTTCTACCAGTAATATGAGACCCGCCTGTTTTTCAAACACCAGAATAAAATAACACTGTCACCAAGCGGGGCCTCTCATACCTTTAAAAAATAATATCAGACCATGATAAAACAAAACAAAACAGCTGAGCCCGAACTGACCATAGAGGAAAAACTGAGAGCTCTGTATTCACTGCAGCTTGTTGATTCAGAGATAGATAAGATACGGACCCTGCGTGGCGAGTTACCACTGGAGGTGCAGGACCTTGAAGATGAGGTGGAAGGTCTTGAGACCAGGATTGGCAATCTCGGGAACGAGGTTGCCGAGCTTGAGAAGGCTTCGGTGGGGAAAAATACGGAGATCACCAATTCGCAAGCTCTGATAAAGAAATACGAGGAGCAGCAGAATAATGTCCGCAACAACCGTGAATATGACTCCCTCTCCAAGGAGATAGAGTTTCAGACGCTGGAGATAGAGCTTTGCAACAAGAAGATACGTGAGTTTGCCATTCAGATTGAAGATAAGAAGGCAGTGATGGAAGAGGCTCAGACTGCTCTCGACGAGAGAAAGCGTGACCTGGAGGGTAAGAAGTCTGAGCTTGATGATATCACCCGTGACACGCAGAAGGAGGAGGAGCAACTTGAGGATAAATCCGCAGAGCTGCAGACCAGGATAGAGGAGAGGCTTCTGACCGCTTACAAGCGCATACGTATAAATGCCCGCAACGGGCTGGCAGTCGTCTCCGTACAGAGAGATGCCTGCGGCGGCTGTTTCAACCAGATACCCCCGCAGCGTCAGCTCGACATCAAATCGAGGAAGAAGATCATCGTCTGCGAGTATTGCGGACGCATTCTTGTTGACGACGAGATAGTAGGCGAGCAGCAATAGACCACATAACGTTTGTTGACCACAGGCAGAGACGTCGCATCCGGCGTCTCTGCGCGTTCTATTAACTTTCCTCTTTAGATACGGACGGGGCGTGAGTTTATCCCGGCTGTCAGATATCAGCTGTTTTTATGTAATTTTATTCGTTTTGTATAATCAGACATCATGGACAATTTCAGAAAAGAGGTATCCGGGGGCATTCCCTCATCACTTCCTGAATTACAGCCTTATGACCCGGCTGTCAACCATGCGCCGCGGCGGCGTGACATACTGACTACTGATGAGAAGAGGCTTGCCCTGCGCAATGCCCTGAGGTATTTTCCCCCACAGCTGCACGGTGTGCTGGCTCCGGAATTCGCTGCTGAGCTGCGTGATTACGGTCGCATCTATATGTATCGCTACCGCCCGTCGTATGAGATGAAGGCCAGACCCCTGCATGAGTACCCGCACAGGTCGGTTCACGCCGCCGCGATCATGCTGATGATCACGAACAACCTTGACCCACGGGTGGCACAACACCCCCACGAGCTGATAACCTACGGGGGCAACGGTGCCGTTTTCCAGAACTGGGCCCAGTACAGGCTCACCATGAAGTACCTGTCGGAGATGACCGATAGCCAGACGCTGGTAATGTATTCAGGTCATCCCCTGGGGCTGTTCCCTTCGCATCCCGATGCACCGAGGGTGGTGGTCACCAACGGGATGGTCATACCCAACTACTCATCACAGGATCACTGGGAGAGGTTCAACGCCCTGGGTGTGTCGCAGTATGGTCAGATGACCGCGGGCTCATACATGTACATAGGACCCCAGGGGATAGTCCATGGCACCACCATCACCCTGCTTAACGCCGCCCGCAGGCTGAAGGATGCGGATGACAGCACCCGGCAGAGCAGGCTGTTCATCTCATCAGGACTGGGAGGCATGTCGGGTGCCCAACCCAAGGCCGGTAATATAGCAGGGGTGGTCTCAGTCATTGCAGAGGTAAACCGCAAGGCCATAGAGACACGTTATGCCCAGGGATGGGTTGATGAGGTCCACGATGACCTCAGCCATCTGGCGGAACGGGTAAGAGCTGCCTGCCGGTCTGGCGAGGTGGTTTCGCTGGCATATCACGGCAATATTGTTGAACTCTGGGAGAGGTTCGCCGAAGAGGGGCTGTGGGCTGACATCGGGTCTGACCAGACCTCACTGCATAACCCATGGTCAGGAGGATATTATCCTGCAGGACTGACCTTTGAAGAGTCCAACCTGATGATGGTAAAGGATCCCGACAGGTTTCGCACCCTGGTGCAGGCATCGCTCCGCCGTCAGGTTGAGGCCATCAACAGACATGCCTCACACGGTACCTATTTCTTCGATTACGGTAATGCCTTCCTGCTTGAGTCGTCACGTGCCGGAGCCAATATAACAGATGGCAGCGGGGGCTTCCGCTACCCTTCCTATGTCGAGGATATCATGGGTCCCATCTGCTTTGACTACGGCTTCGGGCCCTTCAGGTGGGTATGCTGCTCGGGCGATCCTGCCGACCTTGCAAGAACGGATGCCATTGCTGCCGCAACGCTCGAGAGGCTAAGCAAGGATTCTCCCGATGATATCCGGCAGCAGATGTCGGATAACATTCACTGGATACGTGAGGCCGGGCACAACAGGCTGGTAGTGGGCTCCCAGGCACGGATCCTCTATGCCGATGCCCGCGGCAGAACACGTATTGCCGAGGCATTTAACGAAGCCGTTGCTGCCGGTGACGTAAGCGCTCCCATAGTCATCGGGCGGGATCATCATGACGTGTCGGGCACCGACTCACCCTTCAGGGAGACTGCGAATATCTATGACGGGTCACGTTTCACCGCGGACATGGCAGTGCAGAATGTGATCGGCGACTCCTTCCGCGGTGCCACCTGGGTCTCACTCCATAACGGAGGCGGTGTCGGTTGGGGAGAGGTGATAAACGGGGGCTTCGGGATGGTGCTTGACGGCACCCCGGATGCATCACGTCGCCTGAGAGGCATGCTCATGTGGGATGTTACCAACGGGCTGGCACGCCGCAGCTGGGCCAGGAACAGCGGCGCCGTGGCGGCAATAACCAGGGAGATGGAACGCACACCGGGACTGGTGGTTACCATGCCTGTTGAAGCGGACGACAGGTTGATTGA
>CALMRD010000141.1 GCA_937871625.1 uncultured Bacteroidales bacterium
TTTGTATTCCTATTTCTGCTGTTCATGAGATACAACCTTGCATGTCTCCCGGTGATAGACTTCAGGCCATACAGCACAGGTACCAGCCTTCCTGAAGCAATGGCAATACCGCCTGATGCTGAACCTGACAAATATGATATCAGATTTATCTACGAAAAAGAAGGGGTACAGCAGGAATTCACCCTGAACAATTATCCTGCAGATGACACGGCATGGAAATTCATTGACCAGAAGTCGGTGCTGATTTCAAGGGGTTATGTGCCTCCTATACATGATTTTACACTGGTGACTGAGCAGGGC
The DNA here is from genome assembly GCA_937871625.1 of uncultured Bacteroidales bacterium. Taxonomy (GTDB): domain Bacteria; phylum Bacteroidota; class Bacteroidia; order Bacteroidales; family VadinHA17; genus SR-FBR-E99. Next base: position 301 of record CALMRD010000141.1, read on the forward strand.
CTCAACATGACTGACCAGGTAACGGGTCAGCCGGGAGATGTCGTACTCATGATCGCCAGAGATCTTGATAAGTCGAACAGGGACGGGCTTGTCAGGGGTTATAATCTCGGGTTGGAGATGCAGAAACGCGGGGTAAGGTTTTACATTCTGACGGCGACGCCTCCGGATGAGGCCCGTGATATGGTCACCGGCTTCGATGCGCTCTATGCCGATGAGATCACCCTCAAGACAGTGATAAGGTCTGATCCGGGATTTATGCTTCTGCATAATGGCACAATAATGGGAAAATGGTCATATCAGAACCTTCCCGGCACAGAAGAGTTTTCCGGTGACCTGAATGCCCTTGCCATGAAGAGACAGACAAGGAAAAGCGGCAGGATGATTACTGTGATCGCCATGCTCACGGTTCTTCTTGCCGTTGCAGCAACACTGCCCTTCAGTGCAAAAGGGAAGAACAGGGAAATAATCGTAAAACAATAAATATCAATCCAATGAGAAAAAAGATAGTAGCAGGAAACTGGAAGATGAATATGGATCTGGGTGAGGGCGTGGCTCTGGCAACCACTATTAACAAACAGCTTGTCAGCGAGCCGCTTGCCGGTAAGGAGGTGATTCTCTGCACACCTGCCATCCACTTGAGTATCGTAGGCCCGTTGCTCAGTGCTCCCGGCCTGAGTGCAGGAGCCCAGAACTGCAATGACCACAGGTCGGGCGCCTATACCGGTGAGATATCTGCCGCCATGATAAAGAGCACGGGAGCGTCAAGCGTAATTATTGGTCACTCGGAACGCCGCTCCTATTACGGTGAAGATGATGAGCTTCTTGCCGCAAAAACGGCCGAGGCGCTCTTTAACGGCCTGCGAGTGATATTCTGCTGCGGGGAGGTATTGGCAGAAAGAGAGAAGAACATCCATTTTGATGTTGTCAGGCGACAGCTGAGCAAAGCGTTGTTCGTGCTTCCCAAAGAAGATTTCACCAGGTGCATCATTGCCTATGAACCCGTATGGGCAATTGGCACAGGCGTAACAGCCAGCCCCGCACAGGCACAGGAGATACATCATTACATCCGCACCCTTGTCAGGGAACAGTACGGTGATGAGACTGCAGAAGACACCACCATACTCTACGGCGGAAGCTGCAAGGCATCAAATGCAGCCGAACTCTTTGCCAACCCTGATGTCGACGGCGGACTCATTGGAGGAGCTTCGCTGGTCGCGCAGGAATTTCTGAATATAGTGTCAGCGCTTTGACAACAGGATGAAAAGGATCATTCTCATATTTCTGGCAGCGGCACTGCCTGCACTGAGTGCGGCAGGACAGGAGCAGTTCTCCGGTGACACCGCCACCTTCACCGCAGAGCTGACCTCCTTCATGAGTACCCTGGTCAGCAAATCGGAAATAGCAGAGATTGATCTCTTTAAATCAATGTATGACAGCACCTGCTTCTCGCATGAGACAAAAATCCGGATCATCAACGTCGCCAGCCAGCTTAGGGGACGAAGGGTAAGCCAGGTGCCCGGCTTTATCTATTTTGTACGAACGCTCACTGACTTTGTGGAGACCGGTCAGAAAGAAAATGAGGTGAGCGCATGGCTGGAAGGACTCAGTGAGATGGCCTTTGATCCCAGGTTTTCAAATGCCTCCATCGAGAAATTTATTGAGGTGACCGGGCTTCTGCTCGTTGACAATACCATATACGCGGCCGGTTCGGTGAGATGGAAGACCAGGGGCGGAAAGCTTGAGTTTGTCCGTGATACTGTCCTGAAGATCGACATAAGAACCGTGACACTCATTGGCTTCCTGGGCAGGGACAGTACGGAGATATATGACTTTTCGGGCACCTACTACCCCGATCTTTTCCTCCTGCACTGCGATGAGGGGAAGGTGACGTGGCAGAAAGCAGGTTATGACCCCTCAAAAGTATTCGCCACCGTTTCTGATTTCGATATTGATGTCACAAAGAGTGAATTCACCTGTGACTCCTCGCTCCTCACCCACCCTGACTACTTCCGTGAACCCGTCTTGGGAAAGCTAACCGACAGGGCTGTGGAGATACTCTCACCTGAGAAGGCAACCATGCCCCGGTTTGAGACCTATGAAAACAGGTTCCTGATTGAAGATATCTACAAGGACGTTGACTATGAAGGAGGCCTGGCACTGGAGGGCGCCCTTGTCAGGGGCACGGGCACCAACTGGCTGCCGGCAAGCATCAGCCTATACAGGAATGACACCCTGGCCATTCATGTATCATCCAGAAATTTCCTCCTCTCACAGAAGAGCATCAGCAGCATCGACGCCTCATCTACCCTCTTTCTCGACCAGGATTCGGTCTTCCACTCCAACCTGGGCTTCTCTTACAACGCAGCCACCAGGGAGGTAAGCATGTTCCGGACCAACAGCCCTCTGTCACGAAGTCCCTATTTCGATTCCTACCATAATCTCGATCTCTACTTTGAACATCTCTCGTGGGATATGGATGACCCGTTCATCCTTATGTCACGGACAAGAGGCTCTTCAATAGGCGCGGCAAGGTTTGAGTCTGTCTCATTCTATAACGAGGCTAACTTCTTCAGGCTTATGAGGTTCGACGAGATCCATCCTCTCTACCGTATTCGCGACTATGCAAAGGCATACGGTTATGACGTCTTCCCCGTTGAGGGCCTGGCGAAATGGCTGCGCATGCCTGTGGAACAGGCAACTGCTCTCTGCATTGAGCTGGCAAACAATGGCTTTCTCTTCTATGACCGTAACTTCAACGAGGTGGCTATCAAGCCAAAGGTGGACGATTATATTGCATCATTTGCCAAGAAGAAAGATTATGATGCTATCTCCATCTACAGTGAAACCCGCGACGAAGAGGAAAACGCCATACTTGACCTGAACACCTATGAGCTTGATATAAGAGGCGTCAGGGCTGTTTCGCTGAGTGACTCTCAAAATGTGGCCATAAGACCTTACGGGGGGCGTCTGGTGATAGGCAAAAACAGATCTATTTCCTTTGACGGTATGGTCCAGGCCGGCCTTTTTACAATATATGGAAAACAGTTCTCATTCAGCTATGATACATTCAGCATCTTTCTTGAGAGGATCGATTCCCTGAAGATCGCTGTTGAGACCGAAGAGAGGGATGCCTACGGAAGACCCGTGATAAAGCGTATCGATAACATGATTGAGATGGCATCAGCACGGCTGCTTATCGATGACCCTCTCAACAAATCAGGACTGAAAAGTCTCAGAGAGTACCCTATTATCAATTCCACCAAGGACTCCTACATCTTTTATGATGAGATTCGTGATCTTGACGGGTTATATGAAAAGGATAAGTTCTACTTCAGGCTTGACCCCTTCACATACAATAACATAGATCATTACACTAATGATGACATGGCCCTCTCCGGCACATTTGTAGGGGGTGGGATAATAGAGCCCATGCGACAGGTACTTACCGTGCAACCCGACACTTCACTGGGCTTCTCCATGACGATTCCACCGGAAGGTATTCCGATATACAGCGGACGGGGTACACTATACAACCACCTCAGCATGAGCAACTCGGGACTGATTGGCAGTGGCAGCGTCGACCATCTTACTGCCACCGCCGTTGCCGATACTTTCCGCTTTTTTCCGGAATTCATGATAACCAGGGCTGACAGGTTCACCATGAAGCCTGACTCGCTCCACAGGTTTCCCGAACTGAACTCGGAGGATGTGGATATCCAGTGGCTCACCGACAGTGACGAGTGGTACGCCCAGAACAGCGAGGGAAAGGTCTTCGACATGTTCGGGAACGGTACCACAATGGAAGGAACGCTTGTACTGAAGCCCGACAGGCTTGAGGGAAGCGGCCAGGCGGAGATGGCTGATTCCAGGATCACCTCAGAGACATTCTCTTTTGGTGCCTTGACCGTTGATGCTGACACATCCGACTATTACCTCAAGGCACTTCGTGGCAGCGGCTACGGCTTTGTGGCCAGCAATGCAAAGACACATGTGGATTTTGCAGAGCAGAAATCTGCCTTCAGCCTGAATACAGATTCGTCATTCGTCGTCTTTCCAGGCATAGAATATTTCTCCAGGATGACCAACTTTGAATATGACATGCAAAGCAAGGTGCTGGATATGTGGCAGAAAGGAAGGGAGTCCACGGCCCTCCTCACGGCTGACGAGCTTCTCAAGGTGCCGCCGGGGATGGTCGAGAAACCGACATTCCTCTCCACCAACAACATGAAGGATACCGTGAAGTTTCAGTCGGGCTCCGCATCCTATTACCTGCAGGATGAGTCACTTGAGGTGAGGGATGTCAATTACATACCGGTGGCCGATGCACTTGTGCAACCCGGAGGAGGCGTGCTTTACATCTCCCGGGGAGCGAGAATAAAGGAGACGGACAGCGCGCTGGTGGCAATAAACAACAGGCACCTGATACATTCGGCAAGGATAAATATTGAGAGCAGTGCGAACTATTACGGATCGGGCAAGTATGATTATACTGACGAGACAAGCGCAAGCCAGGTAATAGATTTCTCTGAGATAAGGGTCGACACCATGGCCACAAAAGCGATGGGCTATATACCCGAATCACAAGACTTTACCCTCAGTCCGGCGTTCACCTTTGCCGGCGATGTAAGCCTCCGGGCTGCCGAAGAGCACCTTAGATTCACCGGTGCTGCAGGGATTGTCACGGCCTGCAAGAATATAGGTAACATGCCGGTGAAGTTCAGCTCCATGATCGATCCGATGAATATCCTTATTCCGGTTGACGAGAAACCGAGAGACAGGGATGACAATCTGCTCTTTTCAGGCACATTCGTCACCCTTGATTCTGCAGGAGTATACGGCACTTTCCTCTCCCCAAGGAAGTCGTGGAGTGACAATCCGCTTCTGTCTGTCAGCGGGTACCTGTTCCACGACAGGGGTGCGGGCCAGTACCACATAGCCTCCCTTGAGAAACTATCAGACCGGAGCCTCCACGGCAATATGATCTCATTCGACAGAAACTTCTGCATACTTCGCAGCGAGGGCTTGATCGATTTCGGCGTCAATTATGACCGGGTAAAGCTCAGCAGCGCCGGCCTCATCACCCATGATACCGACTCGTCAAAGGTAAGGGTACAGACCATGCTTGGCCTCTCCTTCCACTATAGCCCGGAAGCTCTTGAAATCATGGCCGGCGACATACGGACCGTGCCAACACTGCGTACCGTCAACCTCTCCTCTGAATTCAACAGCAAGGCAATGCGAGACCTGATAGGAGTGCAGGCTGCCAGAACGCTGAATGAGGAGCTTCAGCTCTTCGGCGTCGCCAGATCGCTTCCCAGGGAATACTCGTTCCAGATGCTGCTCAACGACGTTACTCTGGTCTGGAATGCCTCCTCCATGTCTTTCATCTCTGAAGGAAAGATCGGCGTTGGATTCATCGGGAACCAACCACTGAATGTCTATGTTGACGGCTGGGTGGAGCTGCAGAGGAAGAGATCGGGAGACCTGCTTGATATCTACCTGAAGGCAGGCAACAACGTATGGTACTGGTTCTCCTACTTCAGGGGCATAATGATGAGCTACTCATCCAGCTCCTCCTACAATGACCTTCTTAACAGTATAAAGGAGAAAGACAGGAGAGACCCGGGTGCCAGGTCACGTGACGAGTACCAGTATATGATCGGACTGCCTGACAGGCTGGATAGGTTCCTGAGGCGAATGGAGAGCGGGGGCAGCAGCTTCGGAGAGGATCCCTACCGGTACGATCAGTAATCACCGCTTCGTCCGCGGCTTCCAAACTCAATCACCTCCATCCCGGACAGCACCTCCCCTTCAATTTTAAACCGAAGGAGAGTCATGACACGGTGCATCCCTGTCCTTCCGGCGGCACCTGGATTGATACAAAGCATCTCATGGCTTTTGTCGTAAACCACCTTGCATATATGCGAATGACCGCAAACGAATATGTCGGGCTTCAGATCCCTGATGAGTTCCAGGGCACGCGGCGCATAATGACCGGGATATCCTCCTATATGTATTATCAGCACCTTCCGGGAGCCGGCCATGAAAAAGAGATATTCTTCTGTGGCTCTTCTGACATCAAATCCGTCAATGTTTCCCCAGACCGCACGAAGGGGCCTGAATGCCTCCAGCTCTGTTATTACGTCAATGCTGCCGGCATCACCGGCATGCCAGATCTCATCGACATCTGCAAAATGTTCATAAACAGCCGGGGCAACCCAGCCATGGGTGTCTGACATAACTCCTACCTTCATAGCCGGAATTGAAATTTCACCGCTAAAATCCGTAAATTTGTGAAAAGAAGTGCAAAAATGCAGATTTTTTATTGCGGAGATATTTCCCATGGGAGAGCCCTCTTCAGCCGTGAGGAGTCACGACACTGCCTGAAAGTGCTGCGAATGAGAGACGGAGAAGAGATCACCTTCACCGACGGCCTGGGCAACCTCTACGAGGGAGTGATAAACGAAGCCGACCCCTCCGCAATGTCCGCAACGATAACCTCAGTGATACATGATTACGGAAAGAGGGGGTACAGGCTCCATATTGCAATATCGCCACTGAAGAATGATGACAGGCTCGAATGGTTTATCGAAAAGGCCGTTGAGACAGGCATAGATGAGATCACCCCTCTCCTGTGTGCCAGAACCGAAAAGAACCGGATTAGGAGGGAAAGACTTGAGGGTCTGATCCTCTCTGCCATGAAACAGTCGGTCAAGTGTCATCTGCCGAAACTGAACAGCCCGGTCGGGTTCAACGACTTCATTGCGGGAACGCATGCGGGTAAGAGGATTATTGCCTCATGTGATCCGGCCTTTGAACGTATACCTGTAACCTCGGCCTTCAGCCAGGGTGATGATGTGGTGATGATGATCGGACCGGAAGGCGATTTCACTGCCGCGGAGGTCTCTGAAGCCCTTCAGGCCGGATTTCAGCCCGTACACATAGGGCCCAGCCGGCTCAGAACAGAAACAGCAGGCGTCGTGGCCTGCTGCTCTGTCTACCTTGCCAATATCTGACCTAAACCTTGCCAGGGGAAAAATCGAATGCCTCGTTTATACTCTGTGCAGGCAGGTTGTAAAACTCAGTGTACCTGCATCTATCACATATAACTGCCGTATAACGCCTCCCAGGTATGCTGAATACCTGGCTGAACTGGCTGTGCTGTAGTATCACACCTTTTACTTCGTACTTCCTTCCCCCGCATTTCGGACAGGTATATTTAATTGCGGGTATTTCATTTTTCATTACTCTTATCGTTTTTGTTCTCTTTTATAGTCTTCAGACGTCCGGCCTTGCGCAGTGCCTGGTCAAGGATCCATTCTATCTGACCATTGGTGCTGCGAAACTCGTCAGAGGCCCATTTCTCAATGGCACCAAGCTTGTCCGGATCCATCCGCAGGACGAATGACTTCTTCTGCATGACTACTGATGAAGCGTACCGGTGTTGATGATCGGATTGGGATCCTTGTCACCACACAGCACCACCATGAGGTTACTGACCATAGCAGCCCTCTTCTCTTCGTCAAGGTCAATAATACGTTTCTCGCTTAGCTGCTCCAGCGCCATCTCAACCATGGATACAGCACCTTCAACGATCTTGAAGCGCGCTGCCACAACAGCTGTGGCCTGCTGGCGACGCAGCATGGCACCGGCGATCTCCTCTGAATAGGCTATGTAATTTATCCTTGCTTCTATCACATGAATGCCGGCTATCTTGAGCCTGTCCCTTATCTCCTTCTCAAGCTCATCATTGACCTCCTCCCCTCCACTGCGAAGCGTCATCTCATTCTCGTGACCTTCCCAGTTGTCATACGGATAGAGCCCGGCCAGCTTGCGAAGGGCAGCATCACTCTGCACAAGCACAAAATGTTCATACCTGTCAACATCAAAGGCAGCCTTGTAGGTGTTCTCTACCTTCCAGACAAGTACAAGCCCTATCTTTATAGGGTTTCCGTTCTTGTCGTTCACCTTGATGGGCTCACTGTCAAAGTTGCGGGCACGCAGGGATATCTTCTTGCGGGAATAGAAGGGAATTGCCCACCAGAAACCGTTGGTCTTGACAGTACCCCTGTAGGCGCCGAAAAGCACCATCACCATAGACTCATTCGGATTGACCACCATCAGCCCCGGAAGGATCAGAAAAGAGACTACAAGAAGCACAACCCCCAGCCAAATGGACTCATGGATGAACGCAAAGACCATCGCTGTCAACGCCGCCAGTCCAAGCAACAGGAAAAAATATCCCGATGCAGCCTTGAAAATTTTTTCTTCTTTCATGATTTATGATATTGATTTGATATCACAAATATATCATATTAAATCATAAATGTCAAGTAAAACGAAAAAAAAATTACATTTGGCCCATGCATGAACGTCACAGCGACCGTGAGCTCTATTTCAGGGAGCAGGCACATACCACCTCAAGGCATGTTATTCCTTTCATTGAGAGTATTTTGCCTGTCAATAATTCGCTTTCAGTGCTGGAGATCGGGTGCGGTGAGGGGGGTAACCTCCTTCCTTTTCTTGAGGCAGGATGCAATCGTCTGACTGGCATAGACCTGTCGGAGACCAAGATAGAGAATGCCCGCAGCTTCTATTCCGTAGTTCCCCGGGGAGAAAAGATTGAGTTCATCGCGGCTGACATTTATGATTCAGCCTCTGCCGGCTCCTTTGACCTGGTGATGATGCGCGATGTGCTTGAGCATATCCATGATCAGGCACGGTTTATCGGGTTTGTAAAGAGGTTTATCAATCGGGGGGGCATTTTGTTTATTGCCTTTCCTCCATGGAACAACCCCTTCGGAGGGCACCAGCAGATGTGCGACAGCAGGGTTCTTTCGAAGCTTCCATGGATCCATCTCCTTCCGCATCGGATTTACAGGTGGCTGCTGCGCGCCGCGGGTGAGACCCCGGCCCGTATAGAAGGTCTGCTTGAGATAAAGGACACGGGCATCAATATCGGCCGGTTTGAGAGGATAGTAAAGAGAGAGGGATTCTCCCTGCTGAGAAAATCCCTCTGGCTTATAAATCCAAATTTCGAGGTCAAGTTCGGCCTTCGTCCCCGCCGGCTGCCTCACCTCCTGGGGGAGATACCCTTCCTCAGGAACTTCATCGCAACCACGGGTTACTACATTATTTCAGTGCCTCCTCAAGAGCCCTGAGAACAGGCTGTGCCGAGATCTTAACACCTGCGGCCTGGTTCATCCAGTTCTGTGGTGTCAGACGGCCGAGACTGTACATGCGGTCAATCTCGTCAGAGAAATCTTTGCCTTTAAGATGATCTTCAATCTGAAACTGGATTATCTGTCCGTAGGCATAGTTCTGCAGGTAAAGAGGCCCGTTGATCATATGTGAGTAGATGGCCAGCAGCGGTGAGTCACTCACTCCCATTACCGGAGCAAAATATTTGTTCCAAACCTCAACTGCTATGTTTACAGTCTGTCCCCTGAGCTCTGCGGGTGTAGTCTGCGGATTCTCATAAAGCCACTTCCATAATTTCATCTCCACCATACTTACCCCCATTATCTCCATCAGCGACCATGCTGCATCAAGTGTCTGAAGTCTCTCTTTTTCCGGATTGTCCTCCTTCATTCCAAGAAGCATGAGGTCGCGATCCTGGAAGAGAAACGCCGTTGCCTCGGTGAATGCCGTGTTTGGAACGCCCGATAGCATGTAATAGTCAACATCATAGAGCGAGATTGTCTGTTCGACGTTATGACCGAACTCGTGGACGGCTATGTTGTAGCCCTTGTAGTCCATACCCTTGTCAGAGACGCGGGTGCGGAGGTGCGATACGGCCCCCTTCATTCCTGCACCCCAGGCATGGCCTGAGCCTCTGGCAGGGTCAACAACTATCCTGTCAGCAATCTGTTTTGCCCTTTCAGGTGACCAGCCCAGCTTGACGAGCATGGCAGGCATACCCATATGAAAGGCAGTGGGGTCAGGATAGAGGGCTGAGGTTCTGGCGGTGAGCAGGCTTTCAGGAATAGAGCTTCTCGACTTGAATCCGTCATACCATATATCATAGGGCCGCAGTTCGCGTCCCAGTCTTGTTTTTATAACCTCCCCAAGGTTCTGCAGCTGTGGTGAACTCAGATATTCATCAAAGAGAGCCTCGGCATCCTCCTGTGAAATCTCCATGCCGCCTGAGAAACTACGGAGTATGGCGGTGTTCATGCCCGGAACATACGGGTCAATAGCCTTCTCCGAATTGAAAATATTTAAAAGATGTGAATACCTGGTATCCGGCTCAGCATCCAGCTCAACGGATGAGCCATCCTTTGCTGTCTTGTTGGAGAAGGGAGACCACTCATAATCAGGGTTATTGATGACTTCTGCAGGGATCTCCTGACGGATAATGCGCTCCATGACTCTATAGATCATCTCCTGCTTCTGTGGGCCGCTTTCGCTGTCGGCATAATTCGACTTGATCTCGTCACGCAGGTTCCAGTGTGACAGCAGAATCATGTCATCGGGGAATAACTGCTGCCCGTCGTCTGTGCGCAGTTTGCCCATATGTATGTTATATTCAGCGATATACATCTCAGCGTTACCCATTGCCACCGTCGCCGCCTGGTTCAGTTCGGCCGGCACACGTGAGACAAACTGGTCACCAAGCCGGGCCATGGCCCACTCTTCGCGGCTCCATCCCGAACCAAGTTCCTCCTTTTCCGCAAGGGTATAGTAGGGATAGTTGAGGGCGACCACAAAAGCAATCCTGTTATTGTAGAAATCGGTCTGCAGATGTGACCCGACGGAGTAGTTGCCGAACATGCGGTCCACCTCATCGATCTCACCGGCAGCCTCATCCAGCACCTTCCTCAGATCGAGTGTTATCTCATTCATGTTACCGGAGAGCGATTCGAAGTAATTGCTGACCTTAAGAAAGACACTTCTCCGTTTATCCGGATCAGAGATATAGTTTGAGGCAACAAACTCAGAAAACTCCTCCGGGGTGCCGTCCTCAGCTCTCCAGAGTGATGCGGCATGCCTCACTCCCTTCTCAAGGAGCAACGGATCAGCCGAAGGCTGAAGTGCCAGTACTTCCTCAACCGTACTTTTAATGACGGTCTCAGCCGGAGAACCTGCAACAGAATCGGCCCCCTTTTTATCGGGCGTTGAGCAAGCTGTAAGAACTGCGATCATAAGAAACAGATACTTTTTCATGTGTAACATTTTTATTTGACATATAATTATTGCACAAACTGCATGGCATAATACCTGGCTGTCAACTTTTCCCCGGTGGCTTTTTCTATCATCTCATTCCACTGGTATCTTGCGCCAGGCATGAATACGTTGCTTTTAAAATATTCACCCGTTGCTTTCAGGTCTGCCTCAAGATCTCCTGAGATCGCTACGGCAGTCTGCAGATGATTTTCAAACTGTGAAGCCAACAACTCTCCCAGCAAATAATTGTGGTAATAGCAGGGATAGAGTGCAACATGGATCTTTGTGGCCCAGTCAGGCATATTACGACCCTCAGGCTTCTTCATCATCTGGTATCTCTCAACTGTGTCCCACCATAGCTGGTTGAGATCCTGGTCGGGATTCTCATACATTGCCTTCTCAAAACGATACATCACCTGTGCCCAGCGG
>CALMRD010000142.1 GCA_937871625.1 uncultured Bacteroidales bacterium
GTATATGGACTCCATGTTCTCAGCTGATGCTTTGCTGTTTTTAACTGTCCCTCATTTGTATATCCGAATACAAATACAACAGCAGGTATTTTTCTCTTGAAATCAAACATGGGTGGGTAATAAACATCCATTTTCAGTGCAGAATCCGAAGACTTCAGGTAGGGTATGTTTTTCTTAACAATTACATCATTCATGCCTGCAACTTCGTAAGCAACAACTGTCTCTTGTGGTTTAGTCTGAATGGATTGTTGGGCTGAGACTTTAATGCTGATTGAGACAATTAATATCGACGCAATTAAAAGCACTAACTTTTTCATGGCAGTATATTTTATAATTGGGAATAATTGGAATATCTGTGAGCCAATAATTTTGATGCAAGTTACACCAGCAAAAAGGCGAAGTCAATTCAGTCTGGCGAGAAGTGGTCAATACCACTGACTCATACAACAGGAGCTGATTCTACTGATTATTTCCTGACCTCCTTAAAGCTGTTTGGATCATTCGGATCACCTTTTCCATCATAAACAGCTTTGGATGGATAGGGGAATACTGGCCTGGTCATTACCACTTTATTATTCTCACTCTTGGTAACCAACACCTTTTCAGGGGCATTGTCATTCTCAACCCAGTCACGCAAGTATTCTAACCAGTCAGTACCTGTCGGACCAATATCAAAAATACCACAATGACCCCCGCCAGGAAGCAGGAATAAACGGATGTAATCTTCCAACTCGCTGTCAGCTTGTTTAATATCATTATAATATTGAATTGTTTTAAAAGGAGTGGTTGAAAAGTCAGCCCAGCCCTGATTAATGATCATTTTCCCTCCGTTTTTCTTGAATGCCCTGTAATCGGTCGAAGTAGCATTCATAAATGAAGCAGCGTATTCTGTGTCCCTGAATATATTTGAAAAGTCATAATCGTAGAGATTCCAATCAGGATTATTAAACACAAAGTACCTGAAAAACTGGGAGCCAAAAGCACCGAAAAATGTCTTTTGCCCAAATTTTGATGAAGATGTGTCGGTCATTAAATGAGGGAAATACCAGCCAGACTCACTACCGATCGGGAATCCCGGGTAAAATTCTGAATTATTTACGGACACTCCTTCATAGAAAGTCTTTATTACTTTGATCTGATCCTCAGTAAAACAGTCATCAGATGGCATTTCCTTAGTACAAATTGGGAAAATCGTATAATCCAGAGTCAATTCACCTGGATCGTTAATAATATTGTCTTTGATGCCGTCAAATTCATCATAGTTATCCATTACGATATTCTGAAGCAGTTTCGTCTTTTCATAGGTCAGGACACCATCTTCGTCCTCAGTACCAACAGGAAACTGGGCTTTGTAGTTATCAATACATTCCAAAGTATACCCTACCCAATCAATTAATGGTCCACTGCAAACTATGCCGTTAAAATCATCAGGGTATCTTTGAGCCTCCATAAGAGCCTGTCCCCCACCGCGGGAACACCCAATAAAGTATGAATAGAGAGGTTGGGAACCGTAATAATGAGCAACAATCGCTTTTGACATTACAGCAGTTCTGTGTACCGCAAGGAATCCAAAGTTCATCTGTCTTTCTATATTATTCAATGCCCAGGTACCATCAATACTTGTACCATCATGTCCAGTGTTGGTTCCAGCGGTGGCATAACCTTGATTCACACGCAATGCTGGTTGGGCCTGGTTCTGGATTGATCCTACATAACCTCCTCCTCCTCCCATAACAAATCTTGAATTCCATAATTCAGGGAGCCTGAGTTCGAATTTTATCTCACTTCCAATGATTCCTGTAATCCTGCAATACTTAGATTCAGCTCCTTCCAGTTCCGCTTCTGTAATTCGTAGGTCTGGAAGATGTAGATTTATTAATTCCTTACACTCCATACAAGGCTTTACAGTGTCAGTAATTATTTTTTGCATTGTTTGTGCCTTTACTTCGTTACAAAAACTCACCCATAATACAGCAATTACGGCTGTTACACATAACTTTTTCATATGATTAGAGTATTACTAAAATATCTGTAATCCAATAACTTTGATGCAAGTTACTTTAGGGGAAAGTGGAAGTCAAATAAATCTTTGGCACCATTCTGGCAGGCCCAGTTTGACGATCTTCCCACGATCCTCACCAGACCCCATCCAGCATGGAGATCGGGTCTCCGGGGTCAGAAATGAGACCTTAACCTGACCTGAGAAGGGGGGAGGTTGGGGATGGTTTGAAGATTATGTCCGGCTATTTTGGGGGTTAAGACACTGAATATTCTTAAAACTACGGCAAATCCATAGTACCCTTAGTCCAGTCAGCAATTGCTTTAATCAACTCATCCTTTACATTACCAAAACCGTGATTTGTATCAAAGACTTTAATACTGACCTTTTCTGATTTCAACTTTTTAAGCTGCCTGTATAACGGAAGAACATTTTCTTCAATTAAGGCCGTATAGTCAAGCCAACCTGCAATAAATAAGATTTCCCGATCCGTGAGTTTTTCGGCATTCTTTACAAGATCGTAATAGTCAACATTTAAGATAATTGAGTCATTGTAATGATGAAAGTATTCCAAATCCAAATTTATTGGGCCATTGGGGCTAAATGAACCAGATATTCGTTTTTCAAATGTTTCACGATATGCCGAATCGGTTTTCATTTTTTTGATATCAACGGAAAAATCATATCCGCCTATCGAAATGATCTTCCTTATCTCCGCATGGTAAAGAGCTGCCGTTAGAGAGGATGCACTTCCAAAACTATATCCACATAACACTATGTTTGAGGTATCAATTTCAAATTGCTGAATTGTCTTTTCCTGTTTGAGAAAGCTCATTGCAACGACTATATCTTGAATACTGTTTTTATTATTAAAAGTTCCTTCACTGCTAAAGCTTCCCTGATAATTGAAAACCAGAATTTTAATTCCAGCGGCATTGAGTTTTTCAGCTAAACCAAGCGGACTTTGATTGTTGCCCGGAAAACCGTGAACCAGTATCAAAGTAGGCGAGTATTTGTCATTTGTGGCATAAAATAACGCATTCAATTTATTGCCATTGCTCACCAGATCAACCTTCACAGGACCTGATTGAGAAACTAAACTTAAACAGGGAGAAATCAATAAAGCGATTAGAATCAGTACTCTTACAGCTGTTTTCATATTAGCTACTTTTGATGTTGATGCAAGTTACGCCAGGGGAAAAGTAAAGTCAAGTACTTTACGGTCATCTTTAACTACTCACATTTATCAGACCGGCGGTAAACAATCTAGTTGCATATATCGGTTGCCGTGCCTGCATTCCGGCGATACATTAAAGCTGTTCCCAATACACCGGCTGTTATCAGACCATAATCCTCAATAATACCATTGATAGCTGCCAGAATACCCGCAAGGGCAGACAGAACAGGTATGACAAGGAAATAATTGGGAAAACGTTTGTCGGCCAATAAGAGGATGCCGAATGTGAAAATGATCGTTGGACATGGGGTGAGTCCAGGGGCAAAAAAGCGGGGATAGTCATGCCCTATTCCCAGACCGATAAGCTGATAGACTAACAGGGAATACACGATGAATATCAACCCGATTACTGCGTGTCCGTTAAGTTTAAAACGAAAGGAGAATTTCGAACGGACCATTCCGAAAATAAACAGCAAGCCCTGAAACGTTAACAGAACTGCAAAGATATATGCGTAGGGGTAAATCTCAGACCAGAATATCCCGGCGAAGACAATCCCATTCCACAGCCAAAAAAGCACAAGAACAACCGGAATGACCTTATCTGAATATCTGGTTTCAATGAAGCAAAAAGAGACTGCCGCCAATGCGATGATATACGCCACAATTTGAATGGGCCAGATCACCTCATTGTAATTGGCCAGCATTGACAGAAATTCCTCTTCGATAAATGTAAACATGGCTCGATGGGTTTTAATTTACTCAAAAATAGGCATAAACGTGTCGCAAGTCAAGAAGATCTCCTTTTCGCCATCAGTTCAGGCCGGCAGGGAAGTAATTATTGGCAAAATCCTGATCTGCTTGACTTTCGCCATCCAAGGGCTTATATTTGCGTAAGCTAATATTGGCAACAGGAAAAAATCAAGACATTATGAAAAAGACAACTCCATCCAGAACAGGACTCATCTACGGTGCTGTTCTCGTTCTGGTCGTTCCTCTGTTTCTTCTCACATGCAAGAATGAACAGGCAGTGCCAACCCAGGATGAAGCCAGAGCGGCAATCTGGGAAAAGATTACGGCTGCAAATGACAAATGGGCTGCCGGTGATCCGATGGGCTTCACGGAGTGTGCAGCCCCGGATATCATCTGGAGCGATGATCTTGGAGCTCAGAACAGGGTTACCGGTTATGAAGCCCTCAAGACTTACCTTGAAGCCTTTATTGGCCAGATTCCTCCTCACCAGCATGTACTCATTGATCCGGTATTTCAGTATTATGATGATATGGTAGTCGTATCTTACCGTTACCAGGGAACATTCGAGGGAGAAGCAGGTGCTCCCTGGAAGGTTACATCGGTATACAGGTATGCCGACGGTGATTGGCTATCAGTGCATGAAAACTGGACAGAAGTAAAACAACAGTAATCTCAAGTTTCCTTTTGCGACATTGTTGCTGGCGAGAAGCCTGGCGGATTCTTCCCGTATTTCTGTAATTCTTTATTATGAGCCGAATAAAAAGTGAAATCGGCTCATAAAGTTTTCATATTTGAGCCGAATCCGTTAATCAATTGGCTCATGGAACCCATCAGAAGTGGGAACCTTCATAAAATGGTTCAAGGAGTCCGCCCCGGGTGGTGCAGGCTATTATTTACCTTTTAATATTTGAACTCTTTTTTCGTCCCGGTAGCTTCTGACATCACCATGTTTCTTCAGGTAGTTGATCAGTGCCTCGGCTGTTGTGAAAAAGAGCGACTGCCCCGGATCAGCATGCTCGTATTTGTAGACCTGGGTCATGTAGCTGTTCATGGCGACTGAATATATCCGGTTCCTGTCGAGAGGAGAGCCCTCCTCCGTCAGAATGACTATCTCTTCAGGGTTTCCATCCGCATCAAGCTTCAGCTCCGTTCTGATACCTGATGGCAGGAGAGGGGACCTGTCGTCAACCGGCCAGGCGGCTTGCATGAGGGAGTAAATCTCCTCACCGGTGAGCTTTGTAACTACCAGCTCATTGCCAAACGGATCGAGCTGATAGACGTTCTTGATTGACACCGGACCCTTCTCCAGGCGGTCAATACGTACGCCGCCAGGGTTCATCAGGGCTATATCTGTCCCGGCTGCATCACGCTGGGCATCGGCCATCAGGTAACCCAGCTCCTCGTACGAGGAGAAATCGTCAGTGGCTGTTGCGATCACCTCGTTCAGCACCGGGTTATCATTGTACCTGTCAACAATAGCCCGGATGCCCGGTGCCTCCTTCTTCGAGTTTCTGATGTCGATCAGCTGCATGCTTCTTTGCACTGCCCCCTCGCCACTGACCAGAAGTCTGATCAGGGTGCCATACTTCAGTTTATTCTCTGCCTGTGTGATCATGATACCGTTGTGTATCTGCTCCTTTTCAACCCTGGTATGTGAGTGACCTCCAATGATCAGATCGAGACCGGCAGGCATGGTTTCAGCCAGCCTGACATCTTCCTCAAAACCGATGTGGGTTAATGCGATGAGTATATCATTGCTGTCTTTAAGCCAGAGGTATTCAGGTGCAACCTCAAACGGTGATCTGAAGGAGAATGCCCTTGCATTGTCGGGGTGGGTATCAGGAATGCCGTTCTGACCTAGTTGCAGCAGCCCGAGGAAAGCAAGTCTGAGGCCGTTTGGCAGTGTGATGATCCTGTACGGACTTATCAGGAGATTCCGCTGACTATCGGTTGAGACGTTGGCACATATGAAACTGAAGTTTGCCTTGCCGGTCAGAATGCCGAATCCTTCAGGACCGGTATCGAACTCATGGTTGCCCACGGCGCTGAGACCAAAGCCTGTTGCATTCATCAGGTCAATGACCGGCCATCCCTTTTCCGGGAACTGATCGTTAACCGGGTTTCCCGTCTGGTTGTCGCCGGCAGCTACCAACAGTATATCCGGATAAATGGCTTTCAGGCTGTCGACTATCCAGGCAAGCTTCGGAAAGTTATCGATGGCCGCATGCATGTCGTTTACGGCAAAAATGACTGCCTGTCGTTCAGTCGGA
>CALMRD010000143.1 GCA_937871625.1 uncultured Bacteroidales bacterium
GGTCTGCATGCAGCCTTCCCTTCTCCACTGCCATATCTCCCAGGTGGATCTCAACCCACGAGTGGATATCCTCATACTCTTTCCCTATCGAGAAATCGCTTTGCTCCGCCTGATCCAGGAGCCGGGCCAGGCCGGCAAGAAGACTCTCCTTCTCGCCGGCAGTGATGAGCCCGCACCGCTCAAGCATTACCGTATGAGCCATGGAACCCACAATGTCATAGGGCGCCAGCCTGGCATCATAGACCCTGTCCCTGTCACAGGTGAAGCTGATGAGAGAATCGCGGGTCGTGCCTCCCTTATCCCACAAGTGCATCTTCCTTCTCTTTCTTTTTGTTTGCCTCCATAATGGCATGGTGAGCCATCAGCCGGATAGCGTTGATACGGATAAACCCGAGGCTGTCAGCCTGGTTGAAGCCTCCCTCGATATCCATGCTCGACAACTCCTTATTATAAAGTGACGACGGCGACTCACGGCCTTCGATGATGATGTTGCCCTTGTAAAGGGTCATATGGACCACCCCGTCGATCACCTCCTGGCTCTTGTCCATGGCAGCCTTCAGGAACTCCATCTCGGGGGAGAACCAGAACCCGTTGTATACCAGCTCGGCAAAGACAGGGGCCAGCATGTTGCGCAGGCGCATCACCTCGCGGTCCATGGCGATACCCTCTATATCCTTGTGCGCGGCATAGAGGATTGTTGCACCGGGGGTCTCATAGATGCCCCTCGACTTGATTCCAACGTACCGGTTTTCTACCATATCCAGCAGACCGATACCGTTTGTGCCGCCGAGCTTGTTCAGGTAAATAAAAAGTTCAAGCGGATCATTGTAGCTGGTGCCATCACCCTTGTTGGTCACATTGACCGGGATGCCGTCCTTGAAAGTGATGGAAATATGTGTCTCCTTATCAGGCGCATCCATTGGCATCGCCATCTTCTGAAGTATATCCTTCCCGGCGAAATAGAGCGGATCCTCAAGGATACCTGCCTCGTGACTGATATGCATCAGGTTGTCATCCTCGCTGTAGGGTTTGGAGATAGATGCCTTGACCGGGATACGATGGCCTGCAGCATACCTGATCATGTCTGACCTGCCCTGGAACTGTGAGAGGAACTCGGCATCCTTCCACGGGGAGATAACCTTAATATCAGGTTTCAGGGCATAATAGGCCAGCTCGAAGCGCACCTGGTCATTACCTTTCCCGGTGGCACCATGTGAAACATAATCAGCACCATATTCAATGGCTGCCTCGATCTGCTTCTTCGCAATAAGCGGACGGGCAAGAGCCGTCCCCAGGAGGTAACGGTCCTCATAGACCGCATTGGCCTTTACCGCCTGAAAGATATAGTCTGTTACAAACTCCATCTTAAGGTCGTCAATGATAACCGATGAAGCACCAATGGCCAGGGCCTTTTCACGCACTGCATCAAAATCGTCATCCTGCCCTACATCGGCCACATAGGCTATGACTTCGTAACCCTTGTTTATGAGCCATTTGAGTATCACGGAGGTGTCAAGCCCCCCCGAATATGCCAACATTACTTTTTTCATTTTCTTTTAGTGTTTTTATTTAATTAGTCGAAAGGAGCTTGCATGGAGTATCCTGATAAGTGCATTTCGCTGGCTCTCACTCATGCAATCCTCATTTCAGATTTTTTTTATTGCCTGTGACTCGAATATCGTGCTGAGGCACTCTTCAACAGCCTCATTGCTGATGTTGTCACGCGGAATAAGCAGGATGGTGTCATCGCCGGCAATGGTGCCGGCTATCTCGTACCGGCCTGCCCGGTCAATTTTTATGGCAACTGCGGGGGCAAATCCCGGCGGCGTATTTATGAGCAGCATACCCCGCGCCCATATCATCCCGGTTAATGCTTCAGTCTCGCGGCCCGGAACCACTTCATCCTGTTCCCCTCTCCGCTCCGGGAGCAGGTAACGGTACCCTCCCCTGCCGTCGAAGCCCCTGCTTATGCCCATCTGCCTCAGATCACGGGAGAGCGTCGCCTGCGTACACTTCATCCCTGTACCCTCCATAAGCATGAGCAGCTCCTCCTGCGAGGTGATGGTATTCTCTCTTACCAGCCTCTCAATGAGAAGCAGTCGTTGTTCTCTCTTCATGCTGTATTTTTATTCATTTAATCTGCAAATTTATACATAATTATTAAATTGAGTTACTTTTCAAAAAAAAAGAGCGAAAAAAAAGAGACACGCCGGTGCGTGTCTCTCTGAATCGTCAAAATGAGCAGGTGGCTATTTCACATCGTAGCTCTCAGGAAGCCCGAGTTTTTCCTTAAGCTTCCTGTTATGTTCCTGTGCATCCCTGGCCGCTTCGTCCACCCTGTAGTAGTGTTTGGGGTATTTCTTGTCCGCTCCCATGGTGATTGCATAGCCAATTGTGCCTGCCACAAGGCCGGCTGTGGCTACTCCTATCTCCCAATCCGTCGCATTGGTTCCGTCAGGATGAAGGAAAGGTTTGTCTACCAGAATATCCACCAGGACGGGGCCGCCTATGAGCAGTGCGCCAAGGAACATTCCAAGACCTATAGAGGTCTGTCTTGTCACCGACTTTTGTATGGTGGCATGCCTGTTGATCACATTCTGGTTCCCTGCCAGTCTTGCCAGTCCGAGATCACCTATCTCTTTCACACCACCCTGGATGACCTTGAAGTCTGACACCTGGGTAGTGTTTGTCACCGATGAGGAATAGCCATAGTAGCCGTAAAACCCGGGGAAGAGGGTGCTTGCCCCCTGTGTTGTACTGACTGAGTTCGCCGAAAAGATTACATCCACCTTGTTGGCCTGGTATTCCTCACGCTCCTGTGCTTTGCTCTCCATTATCTTCTCCGCCACCTGTCCGTCATTCTTTACGAGTACTGAAGTGGTCTGACCCGGATTAATTGAGATGAGCTCTCCAAAAATGCTTACGCCGTCCTTCATCACCTTCAGGTAATGGTTTCCGGCTGGGATAGAGTTTATCACCTTCACATCGTCGCCCTGCCTGTTATCGTCGAGATATACGGAGACTCCACTGAATTCGGAAAAGATATTCAGAGTCCCTGTTCCTGCCTGGGATGATGGGACTCCCTGTGCTGCCGGCCGGGCACCGGCTGTGGTGGAAGGTTGGGCAGCAGCTGGAGCAGCCGGCTGTGGTGCCGTTCCTGAGGCATCAATCAGGACAGAGGTAACTTCACCGGCCTTGATAGTGACAATATTGCTGTAGACCCTTGCGCCATCCCGGTTAATGGCTTTCACGTAGTGTGTCCCGGAGGGAAGTGTTATTGCCTGGTAGTCAGGATGCTGAATCTCATCTACATAAACCACTACAGGTTCCTCGGAGAAGATCTTGAGTGTGCCCGGATTCTGTCCCGAAGCTGATGTCACGCTGATCAGCAATAAAACGATGAATGTTGTAAGAGTTTTCATACGCAGTTCTTGGAGTTAAGTCTAATTTGAGAAGTAGTTGTCCTTGAATGATTTCTTATAGTCATACCCGTTAAGTCTGAGGCTGCGAGCCTGTGCCTCAGCACCAAGCTGGCCGCTTGTATAGATAGTTGCAGCCAGGGGGGCAGTTGTGTACCCCAGGCCAACCATTATATTATTCCCGGTGGCGGGATCGATCCAGGTATGGAGTATCAGAGCCTTCTTCCTCCTGAGAGCCTCAAGGATACGCCCGTCGTCATCACTGTACGGGGACTGGAATATTCTTTCCGCAGTCGCGGGCTGACCGTAAATGGCAGTCACATCATTTGCCATCTGGTTGAACTCCGGGAAGGGGACCTCCTTTTTGTCAAGTTTCAGTTTAGAATTTGCATTGTATATTGAAGGATAACCCACAATGATCTGGAAGAGTTTCTGATCTATGAACCTGAATTCGACAAGGTAAACTGAAGATCCGTTCGGAATTGCATAGGTATAGAAGCCGGTCCTCCTCTCCGCCCCGGCTGATTTTGGGGTCATTATCCTGTCTATGTCCGAAATGTTCATCCCAAAGGAAACCCCGAAAGCACCCCCCATATCAGCCGGAAGATTCCCTGCTATCTGACCGATATCAATAGTTGGTTGAGGTTTAGGGGGAGCTGCAGGCAGCGGCTCACTCTTTTCTGAAGGCGTTCCGGCTGGCAGGTTTGAGGAAGTCTGTCCATATGTCACACCGTTACTTGCAACAGGGACCTGGGCCTGTGGTGCCTCAATAAGCACCGATGTAACCTCATTGGCTCTGACGGAGACAATCTCACTGTATACCCTGACTCCTTCACTGTTTATTGCCTTGACATAATGCGTCCCGGGAGCCAACTGTATCTCACCGTATTGGGGATAATGGACCTCGTCGACATAAACAACAAGTGGTTTATCAGAGAATATTTTAAGTATTCCCTCCGGCGACTGACCTGATACGGCAAAGAGTGGTATGGTAACCAGCATGAAAAACGCCGACAGGTGTTTCATGGCAACACGATTGTCACTTTTCATTGAATATGAGTTTTATTGATTGGGGATTTCTGTAATAATACAACAAGTAAACGTAATCAATTGCCCTATGTTATAATCTATTTGACCAATGTCTATTTATTAACAATTAATCCATGATATTTGAACACAAGTCATCCTCTGACAGTGGGCTATTAAAGTTATCAGGAGGTCACAGCTCTTCTCCTATTCTTACATCCATCCCGGTTCACACCTGACTTTTTGTTGTATTTTTACAGCCCAAACGGGAATGATGATTGACGAAATAAAAAAGGTACTGTTGCTGGGATCAGGGGCTCTCAAGATAGGCGAGGCCGGTGAATTCGACTACTCCGGGTCACAGGCCCTGAAGGCCCTGCGCGAGGAGGGTATCTTCACGGTGCTTATCAACCCGAACATTGCCACGGTACAGACCTCGGAAAAGATAGCCGACAAGATCTATTTTCTGCCTGTCACTCCCAAATTTGTTGAACGTGTCATTGAGCGGGAGAAGCCTGACGGCATCCTTCTCTCATTTGGAGGGCAGACGGCCCTCAACTGCGGCACCGCTCTCTTCCGCAGCGGTGTTCTTGAGAAGCACCGGGTAAAGGTACTTGGCACTCCTGTTGAGGCTATCATGAACACCGAGGACCGTGAGCTCTTTGTCAGGAAGCTCGATGAGATAGATGTAAGAACACCGCGCAGCATCGCGGTAACCACCGTGGGCGACGCCCTCGGGGCTGCCGGCAGGCTGGGGTTCCCCGTTATCATACGTGCGGCATACACCCTCGGGGGACAGGGTAGCGGTTTCTGTTCCGACAGTGAGGAGCTCAGGAGTATGGCTGCCCGCGCTTTCGCCTATTCGGGACAGATCCTGGTGGAGGAGTCGCTCAAGGGATGGAAGGAGGTCGAGTATGAGGTAGTGCGCGACCGTTTTGACAACTGCATCACCGTCTGTAATATGGAGAACTTCGACCCGCTGGGAATACACACCGGCGAGAGCATCGTTGTTGCTCCCTCGCAGACTCTCACCAACAGCGAGTACCACAAGCTCAGGGAGCTTTCCATAAAGATCATACGGCACGTAGGCATTATAGGAGAATGCAACGTTCAGTATGCCCTTGACCCCAACTCCGAAGACTACCGCGTCATCGAGGTAAATGCACGTCTCTCACGCTCCAGTGCCCTGGCATCCAAGGCGACAGGCTACCCCCTGGCATTCGTGGCGGCAAAGCTGGCCCTCGGTTACGGGCTGCACCAGCTGAAGAATTCGGTCACCAGGAGCACCACGGCATGCTTTGAACCTGCCCTCGACTATATCGTATGCAAGATACCGCGCTGGGACCTCAATAAGTTCCAGGGTGTGGCCCACGAGATCGGCAGCAGCATGAAGAGCGTGGGCGAGATCATGGCCATCGGGCGAACATTCGAGGAGGCGATACAGAAAGGACTCAGGATGACCGGACTGGGCATGCACGGATTTGTCAGCAACCGCAACCTCAGCTTCGGTGATATTGAAAAGGAGCTCTCTGAACCTACCGATATGCGTATCTTCTCAATTGCCGGAGCACTTGAGGAGGGATTCGATGTAGACAGACTGTATGAGCTGACGAAGATCGACCGCTGGTTCCTGTACAAGCTTCAGAACATAAGCAACATCAAGAGGGAGCTTGAGGACTATCACACCCTGGAGAGCCTTCCCGACCAGCTCCTCTTACATGCAAAGATCAACGGCTTCAGCGACTTCCAG
>CALMRD010000144.1 GCA_937871625.1 uncultured Bacteroidales bacterium
TTAATCCCTACCTCTTCGGGTGAAAAATGCCTGGCAAACAATTCCCATCCCGTATCGAGCATGGTGTCGATATCCACATTCACATCGATAGCCAGAAGTTTCTCTGAATATTCTTTGGCGAAAGTCAGCGTCCTTTCGTCATAATCCGACAGGTCAAATCCGTTTTCATGTTTTGTTCTGGCGTTTGCTGCATCGGCATAAAGTCTTATTGCACTGTTCATCACCTGTGAATGATCTTCCCTTGTCTGCTTGCCTATTACAAGCTGTTTAAGCCTCGACAGCGATCTGAAAGGATCAACGATTACTTTGCCAATCTCTGAATCACGCCTGAGGAAAAGCTGACCTTCGGTTATATATCCCGTATTGTCGGGAATGGCATGGGTAATATCTCCCCCTGAAAGAGAGGTAACAGCTATAATGGTAATTGATCCTCCATCGGGGAACTGAACGGCTTTCTCATATATTTTAGCGAGGTCGCTGTAGAGCGATCCCGGCATATTGTCTTTTGAGGGGATCTGATCCATACGGTTCGATACAATCGACAGGGCATCCGCAAACAATGTCATGTCAGTCAGTAACACCAGTATCTTTTCGTTCTTCTCAACAGCAAAATATTCAGCAGCGGCAAGAGCCATATCAGGAACCAGCAGTCTTTCCACCGGCGGATCCTCAGTGGTATTGATGAATGCTATTATTCTTTCCAGTGCACCGGCATTTTCAAAAACATTCCTGTAATAGAGGTAATCATCATTCGACAACCCCATACCTCCCAGAATAATTTTATCGGCCTGCGCCCTCAGGGCCACAGTGGCCATAACCTGGTTAAATGGTTGATCAGGATCAGCAAAAAATGGAATTTTTTGTCCGGTTACCAGGGTATTATTAAGGTCTATACCTGCAATACCTGTCGTGATAAGCTGAGATGGCTGTATCCTGCGCACGGGGTTTACGGAAGGTCCGCCAATTTCCAGTTCTTTACCTCTCAGGGCAGGTCCTCCGTCAATCGGGTCTCCGTAGGCATTCAGAAATCTTCCTGCAAGGTCATCATCTACTTTCAGTACGGGCGGCTTGCCGAGAAATATCAATTCAGCATTGTTTGGTACCCCTTCAGTTCCTGAACAAATCTGAAGCGTCACCTCATCACCCATTATCTTAACAACCTGAGCAAGCCGTCCATTTACAAGAGCAAGTTCTTCATTTCCAACACCAGTGGCCCTTACCGAACAGGTTGCCTTGGTAATCCGGGTAAGCTTAGTATATATCTTCTGAAATGTTATTTTCTCCATCATGATTCTACTATTTCAATTAACATTTCATCAACTTTTTTCTGATACTCTTCAAACTCTTCTGTTTTAAAGGCAGAATAATTCATCTGCTTAAGTAGGTTTATCAGTTTTTTAAACCAGCCGGAGATCTCTTC
>CALMRD010000145.1 GCA_937871625.1 uncultured Bacteroidales bacterium
CTCTTTAAGCCCATTCCCACTACTGAAAGCTTTAAATACAGCACATTTTTTGACTGTATCTATCGGTAATCTTGCTGTATCTGAACTTCTCGTTATGTAGAATGCAGGTAGAATAGAGTCATTATAAGGCACATAAAGTTCGGCACTATAAGTGCTGCCATATTTAACTGTATCAGAATCTGATTTAATCACTACTTCAGGAGTCTTATAATTAGTGCAAGAACTAACAAAAACAAGCATTATGAAAAGAAAAATCATTCTCATCTCTTTTGTCTTTTTATGTATTTATCTGAAATTGGTCTGCCCTTGTTTGTACCCTTGTGTATTCGATAATTCTGGACTGTATCACCTGCTTCATCATTAAAATAAAAAGTAAATGTCACCTCAATAGAATCTGGTTCTTTCCCAATACGTTTGTTTTCACTTTCAGTATTTTCAATAAATCTACCATGAGAATCTGTTTGTTCACTAGGGCCAGTTGTCTGTTCTATTATTTCTTTATCTGAAGTTACGTTAGAACTACCTGATCGACTGTCAGCCAGACCTCTTAATTCATTTAGCCCTTTTGCAGTACTTAATGGATTGCCTCCCGGATATGGACCTGCGCCTGCACCTCCAATGGCAGGCAACAATCGCTCAACATTTACTTGTTCGTCAGGGTGTTCAGCAGTAGTTCTTGTAGGAGATGCACCTCCACTAGGTGTAACAAATGGTATACCTGCATTTACGTTTTCTCCATTACCTTCATTCAGATCAGCTGATCTGAATGCTCTCCCAATTTTCCGAAGAACTCTTTTTATCCAAGGCATTTTATTATCCTCCACTTTAACCTCAGGCAAATCTTTTATTCCTTCTCCTGTTTGGGGATCCTTTCTCAAAGTGTCCAAACCAAATGGATCAATAAAATTGATAGGATTATTAAAGACATAGTGATATGGAGTATTGTTCAAATGCCATTCTGCTAATGGATCAACAGTGGTAAAGCGCCCTATTTGGGTATCATAGAACCTTGCTCCGTAATCGTACAAGTAAGAGTTATTACTGCTGATTGATAATATGTTACGCTGCTCTTGAAGCAAGTTTCAATTGTTTTTATGGCATTTTGGGCTACTGTAACTACTATTATGAGTCAAATTAGGTTTGAAAATAGGATTTTTCTTGTGGTTTCTTGATTGTTCTCCTGCAGAAAACTCTTCAAGTACCAGATCTATCACCTGATTGAAGAGGTGATGAAGTTCATCCTGAAAGCATTGAGCCCATTGTGGTCATTGCCACCGGTCTTTGTACCTATGTTTCCATTTTGTTTTGTTAAGGCATCATTTCTTGGAAAGCAATGTAATAACTTGGCTTTGAGACTTCTTCATTTTGAAAGAATGGATTATGTCAATCGTTAATCTCAAGACATCCAATGTCCTTATAAGTTGGATCTACTAAAAATGCTATAATCAGATCAGAGTTCCTTCGGAGTACACTCTCAAGATTCCGGGTAGATGTATTGCCTAACCTGAGCCATATCACCTTAGGTGAAGCTCCTTTAAGAAGACCAAGATCATAAAAATCGCTGTCGAATGTTACGATTGCATAACCGTTCGCTTGTGCAAATTTCCAAATTTGTTCGTCCTTAGAATTTTCAAGTCCAAGTTCTCTGACTTGACCTTAACCAGGAAAAATATCTGGTTTCTATTTACGATACGAAATGAAATATTCTGATCCAGCTGTAATTTCATTAGAGTGTCTGAAGTTTGCGTTCCCTGTCAGCAGCATACATTAAACAAGCCCTGATATCTGCTCTGGTAAGCTCAGGAAAATCAGACAGAATTTCATCGTAATTCATTCCGGATCCAAGCCATCCTAGAATATCAAATACAGTTATTCTTGTATTCCGTATGCAAGGTTTGCCAAATCTATTATCCGGTCTGATTTTGATTATTTTGTTATACGGCTTCATACTATAAAGATACGATTTCAATTATTCGATTTTGATAATCTGACAGTTTAAGATTTCGTCACCGTTATCGTCACCATCAATAACACAAAATCCCGCAGATCATTGATCTTGCGGGATTTGCGGTTTTAAGACGTGGTACCACCAGGAATCGAACCGGGGACACACGGATTTTCAGTCCGTTGCTCTACCAACTGAGCTATGGTACCATTTCGGTCGGCAAATATACTTCATTTTTAATTTTCATGCAAGACCCCCCAGCCACTTTGCATAATTGTGCCGGACAACCCAATTCATGCTATCTTTGCCCACGCTTAGAAACAGGCATGGACCTCACATTTCACACACTACCCAACGGCATAAGGCTGGTGCACTGCAGGACTGCCAGCGAGGTGGCACACTGCGGCGTAATCATCAACGCCGGCTCACGCGATGAGCTCCCCGAAGAACACGGCACCGCCCACTTCATCGAACATATGCTCTTCAAGGGCACAACACACCGTAAGTCGTTTCATATCCTCAGCCGCCTCGAGGACGTCGGCGGTGAACTGAATGCCTATACCACCAAGGAGGAGACCGCCATCCATGCCTCCTTCCTCAGGGAACACTACCCGCGCGCAACGGAACTGCTGGCAGACCTGCTCTTCTCATCCACCTTCCCCCCTGCAGAGATAGAGAAGGAAAAGGAGGTGGTCATGGAGGAGATCAACTCATATCTAGATAACCCCGCAGAATATATCTTTGACGAGTTCGAGGAGCTTGTCTTCCCTGACCAGCCCATAGGAAGGAATATACTTGGACGGCCGGAGACGGTGAAGGCCGTGACAGGTGAGTCGATACGCAAATTCATTGCAAGAAACTATTCCACCTCAGAGATGGTCTTCTGCTCTGTGGGAGCCATCAGCCCGAAGAATATCACTGCGCTGTTTGAAAAGCATTTCGGCAGGATCGTTGCCAGGGATGGCACCCGCAGGCAAAGGTCAGAGTACAGGTACAGACCTGTTACTTTTGAAAAGAAGATGGAGACCTTCCAGAACCACTGCATCATCGGTAATATCGGCTACGACCTTCACCACTCCAGCCGGATGGGACTCTTCATGCTGAATAACATCCTGGGCGGACAGGGGATGAACTCACGACTGAATCTCTCGCTACGTGAAAAACGTGGGTATGCCTACAATGTGGAGTCGATGTACAACCCGTATACAGACACCGGCCTGATAACCATATACTTCGGTACTGACAACCGCAATCTTGAAAAGAGCATCTCCCTGACCCGTACCGAACTGGAGAGGCTGTGCCGCCAGCCGCTGGGCACCCTGCAACTCACCAAGGCCAAAAACCAGATCAGGGGCTATCTGGCCAGGGCTTACGAGAACCACGAGAGCCTGATGCTCAGTCTCGGAAAAAGCCTGCTGATCTTTGACCGCATTGACACCATGGAGACTATTTTCCACAAGATAGACGCGGTAACCGCCATCGAACTGACAGACATCGCCAGCGCAGTATTTGAGGAGGCTTCACTGTCAACCCTTATATACAGGCAGAATGGAGAAAAAGGCTGAACGGTACATCAGGGAGCACAGCACACCGGAGGATGAGGTGCTCGCGGAACTTTACCGCCAGACACATCTGTACGTTGTTAACCCGAACATGGCCTCGGGACACCTCCAGGGAAAGCTCCTCGAGATGATCTCACATATGATACAACCCTCATATGTTCTTGAGATAGGCACTTACACAGGATACTCGGCCATCTGCCTGGCACGCGGACTGAAGCCCGGAGGAGAGCTGCATACCATAGATTCAAACGACGAGCTTCACGAAATGAGTTCCCGCTATATTGCCCTTGCAGGGGTGGCTGACAGGGTGACACAGCATACCGGCAGGGCACAGGATATCATTCCAACACTGGAGTGCATCTTCGACCTGGTGTTTATTGACGGCGACAAGCGCGAGTACTGCGAATACTACGACCTCGTTCTTGACAGGGTACGCAAGGGCGGTTTCATCATCGCCGACAATGTTCTCTGGGGTGGTAAGATTGACACGGAAGAGGCAGTGAAAGACCCTCAGGGAAATGGGATTGAGATGTTCAACGAGAAGATTCGCAGCGACGACCGCGTTGAAAAACTGATCCTGCCCCTCAGGGACGGGCTTATGATCATCCGCAGGAAATAAGGTGGTACGGTTTTTGATCGCTAAAGAGAAACTGATAGTACGATCATGAAA
>CALMRD010000146.1 GCA_937871625.1 uncultured Bacteroidales bacterium
TGGAGTGAAGAGATGCTCCTGCACGACGGTCCTTTCGGTGCCATGGGAGGATTGATCTCCACGGTCGGTGATTTCGCCCGCTATGCCATGATGCACCTCGCGGCATGGCCGCCGCGCAACGACCCGGAGAGCGGACCCGTGAAAAGAAGCACACTCAGGGAGATGCATGCGCCTTCATCAGGCGTGGCCTACAGCAGCAACACCATCTATCCCGGCGGCCCCGACTGTAACGTGATTGTGGCCTACGGCTACGGTCTCAGGTGGTCAGCCGACTGCATGGGCAGAAAGAAAATATACCACAACGGGGGGCTTCCCGGTTTTGGAAGCAACTGGACCATCATGCCCGATTATGGTATTGGCATTGTTGCATTCAGCAACCGGACTTACGGTTCTACCTGGGCTGTCAACCAGGAGGTGCTGGAGCTCATTATTGAAGAAAGAAAGATGCATCCACGCGCGCCTGAAGCAACCGGTATTCTCCAAAGCAGAAAGAATGATCTGATCAGTATCCTCCCCGGATGGGATATTTCCGGGTACGAGTCACTCTTTTCGGATAATTTTTTCATTGATAATCTTCCGGAGGATCTGAAAGCTGCATCAGCTTTAATCTTTGAGAGGGCGGGTGAGATATTGAATATCAGGGAGATTGTCCCGGAGAATGCGCTCAGGGGCTCTTTTATGATGGAGGGCAGGCATAACAACATCACTGTCGGGTTTACACTGACGCCGGAGGCCACGCCGCGAATCCAGTCTTTCACTATTGCATTAACGCCAAAGAGATAAGAGTATGAGAGGAGTGATAATTTTGTCAGCCTGCCTGTTGCTGGCTTCATGTTCAACAAAACAATCGGGAAAGACCATGTTAAGCGGACTTGATTCATTGCTTACGGCCCAGTTCCGGGCGGATGAGCCCGGAGGGTCGGTGCTGGTCATGAAAGGTGACAGCACCGTTTACAGCAGATCTGTCGGGCTGGCCGATATTGTAACGCGCGAGGAGATCACTCCGAATACTCTTTTCAACCTGGGGTCCATCTCCAAGACCTTTGTGTCCAACGGCATACTCATCCTGGAGGAGGAAGGAAAGCTCTCTGTAAAAGATCCCTTGAGCATCTATTTCACCGAATTCAGGAGCAGGGAGATATCCGATGTGGTAACCGTCACACACCTCCTCACCCATACGTCGGGCTTACCCGATATCAGGCCTGTGGATGAGAATCGCGAATTCTTCATAACCGCGAAGGACTATGAGAATTTTGCACCTGTCATGCAGGCTGAGAGGCTGAACTTTTCTCCCGGGGAGAGGTATGAATATTCCAATCCCGCCTTCAACGGCCTGGCTCTTATCATTGAAAAGGTAAGCGGAGTGAAGTGGCAGCAGTTCATTGCTGAGAGGATCTTCGCCGCTGCCGGAATGACAACAAGCACCATCACCGACGGTCCTCACCCCGAAGAGGGTGTGGCTCACGCCTATGAAATGGTAAACGGCAATTGGGAAGAGTCAGACTACGGAGAATTCCCTACTTTTCCCGCTGCAGGCAACGGAGGGGTTTGGAGCTCGGTAACGGAACTGGAATTGTATGAGAAGGCAATCAGGCAAAACCTCTTTCTGGGCAGGGAGCTCAAAGAGAGGTCGAGGAGCATATACCTTCCGGGGGCATGGGCTGATTCGGTTCCGCCTTTCATCGGTTACAGCTGGTTCATTGGTGAGGAGCAGTTTCTCGGGGAAGAAAACAGCTTTGGAGTAAGGTTCGTTTACCATACCGGTGATCAGGGAGGCTTCAGGGCCTTCCATATAGCCATACCCGAAAAGGATATTCTGTATGTGGGACTGTTCAACAGGCCACCTGAAGATCTGAATGGCCTCATCATGACCGGACTGACTCAACTCAAAAAATATAACTGGCTGGATTAGTTCTCATTGCGATCCATAAAGGATATCAATCCAATCTCTGTTGAGCATCTGTGGCTTGCCTGCCGGAAAGTCCTGCTGGAAATTATTATTATTTTTGTGCCATGACACTTCAGATTTTTCTTTTGCTGGCCGGCCTGGGATTGGTGATAGCCGGGGCAGAATGGCTGGTTGGCGGGGCCTCCTCACTCGCAAGGAAATTCAAGATACCGGATCTTACCATCGGGCTTACCGTGGTGGCCTTCGGAACCTCAGCACCCGAGCTGGTGGTAAACCTCTTTGCCTCAGCCACTGACCACCAGGATATTTTCTTCGGTAATATTCTCGGCAGCAACAACTTCAATCTTTTCATCATCCTTGGCATTGCAGGGGTGATCCTTCCGTTGAAGGTACAGGTAAGTACAGTCTGGAAGGAGATTCCAATGTCACTTGCAGCGCTGGTGATATTCTATCTGATGGTGCATATCCCCTCCCCCGGCGGAGTGAGGATGCTGGGGAGAGTTGACGGAATCATCCTGCTGGGACTGTTTGTATTGTTTCAATACTACATCTACCGTCAGATAAAGGATTACAAGCCGGAGGATACCGAACACAAGCCTTCCGGCCCTCTCTACAGGATGATTGTTTTTATCATCCTCGGGCTGGCAGGGCTGGTCGTTGGCGGGAAGCTGGTGCTTGACAATGCCGTTGAGCTGGCGAAGGCCATGGGTGTCAGTGAAAAGGTCATAGGGCTGACCATCATTGCTGCCGGCACCTCCCTGCCTGAACTGGCTACATCTGTTGTGGCCGCCTTCAGAAAGAATGCCGACATTGCTGTTGGCAACATCGTCGGTTCGAATATCTTCAATCTGCTCCTTATCGGAGGCACGGTCTCGGTTGTCAGTCCCGTCAGATACAGCTCAATCTTTGATGTCGACTTCTACATTCTTGCCGCTGGAACAATAGTCCTCTTCATCAACCTGCTAAGCTGGAAGAAACACCGGCTCGACAGGTGGGAGGCAGCACTGCTGCTGCTCTCTTACGTCGGCTACACGGCGTATCTGATATCAAAGTAAGTGAAAGCATGAGGAGAATGCCATTTTACAGGGCCTCAACCGACGATAAGACTACCGTGCTTTCCCGTTAACAGGCTGCATATCACTATACCGGTGGGCGAGCGTCCACATACTGATAAATGTGAGACAGTCAGAGCATTTTTGGATGACAGAAGAAAAAAGCAATTAACTTTATTGTGCCATCCTTGTTGATATAACAGTACTTAACGATGAACCTACCGGTGGAAGTTGCGAACCTTTGATGGATGTTAATACTAATTCCCTATGAAAAGGAACATACTGACTTTGGGCCTGGCCCTGATCACACTGCTCCTCCCGGGTCAGCAGGGAGCCGGCTCAGGTGATTTATCACAAATTGACTGGCAATTCAAAAGCGTATCTGACGGTGTTACCCTGAGATATGCCAATGACTCCCTCTTCAGTTCAGTGCAGGCGATTTATGTGGTTGATGTTGACACGTCGGCAGCCGTTTTCGAATTCGGTGTTGCCGTACCGGACTCCAGGATGGCAACAAGTGAAATTGCCAGGCAGGAAGGGGTGCTGGCAGCTGTAAACGGCACCTTTTTCAACATGAAGGAAGGCTATAACGTTCATTATGTAAGGGTTGATGACAGTATCGTTGCGGTGACGGACGAAGGGGAATTCGGAATCCGTGCCACAGGTATCTTTACCGCTACGGGTGAGACAGCCGATATCCTGCCCTGGGGCCCGGAGCGGGAAGATGCCGGTGTAGTAAGTGCTGAAGATGCCATTGTCAGCGGCCCCCTGCTGATAGATGACGGAGAGGACATGCCTCTCGACAGCATAAACTTCAACGCCAATCGCCATCCGCGCACCATGGTTGGTATCACTGCAGGCGAACATATGCTTCTGGTAGTCGTTGACGGCAGGCAGCCGGGCTATGCCGATGGGATGAGCCTGTTTGAGCTTCGGGCCCTGGCGCACAGTCTTGGATGCACTGATGCACTAAACCTTGACGGCGGCGGTTCAACGACGCTTGTAGTTGCCGGTGAGGGCAGCGACGGAGTGGTTAACAGGCCGTCGGGCAAGGTACAGAGGCCTGTGCCAAGCATACTTTTTGTGAGACATACTGACGATAAATGAAAAAAATGAGTATTTCTTTGACACAATACAAGCAGTTGAAATAGATCGGTGCTTTATTCAATCATGATAAAAACAAGAACATATGAGTTACACGCTTCAGCCAGGCCAGAAGGCTATGGATTTCAGGCTCCCTGCTACTGATGGCAGGGAATACAGCCTGTCAGACTTCGATGATCACCCATACCTTGTGTTATTCTTTACCTGTAATCACTGTCCGTATGTTATCGGATCCGATGAGGTGACGAGAGCCACGGCAGAGAAGTTCAGTGATGCAGGGGTGATCTTTGTCGGGATAAATTCGAACAGTGAGAACACCTATCCAGAGGACAGCTTCACCAACATGGTGAAACGTATGGAGGAGCACAAATTTCCGTGGAAATATTTGTATGACAGGAGCCAGCAGGCTGCGAAGGATTACGGTGCCCTGAAGACGCCACATTTCTATGTTTTCAACAGGGATAGGGAGCTGGTATATACGGGCCGTGGGGTGGACTCACCCAGGGATACCTCGCGCATGACCGTCAATGACCTCGACAGGGCTTTGGAGGAACTCACCACAGGCAGGGCTATCAGCATGCCTGTTACCAATCCCATTGGGTGCAATATCAAGTGGGAAGGCAGAGATGCCAAGTGGATGCCCCCCGAAGCCTGTGACCTGGTATGAGCACTCCCGCCATACAGATCTCGGATCTTACCAGGAGCTATGGCAGGGACCGTGGTATCGAGAAAATAAACCTGCAGGTAGAGGAAGGGGAGATCTTCGGCTTCATCGGTCCTAACGGTGCCGGCAAATCGACAACCATACGCGTGCTGCTGAACCTGCTGTTCCCGACGAGCGGAAGCGCACAGATCATGGGTCTTGACATAGTAAAGGATTCGAAGAAAATAAGGTCGCGTACAGGCTATATCCCCTCTGAGGCCAACCCTTACCCTGATATGGCTGCAAGGGAATTTCTCAGTTACAGTGCCTCATTCTACGGTGTTCCTCAGGCTGAGAAGAAGATCACGGAGCTGATGGATGTGTTTGATGTGGAGCCCGGACGAAAGATATCCAACCTCTCATCGGGAAACAGGAAGAAGCTCTCCATCATCCAGAGCTTTCTTCACAGTCCCGGGCTGCTTATCGTGGATGAACCGACCACCGGGCTTGACCCGCTGATGCAGTCGAGGTTTTTCGACCTTCTTCGTTCGGAGAACCTAAGAGGGATGACCGTTTTCTTTTCCTCGCATACACTCAGCGATGTACAGATGCTCTGCAGGCGGGTGGCCATAATAAAGGAAGGCAGTATAATCAATGTGGAAGCAATTGAGGCCCTGAGGAAGAAGCAACTGAAAAGGATCAGGATTGAATTCAGAGACAGGGTACCCGACAGCCTGGCAGGACTTCAGGGAATGGAAAAAGGTGTCACCGTCTCAGGGAAAGCAATGGAATTTATCTATGCTGGTGATATGAGCAGCCTGATTGCAGCTCTCAGCGGGAAGGATATTGCTGACATGACCGTCGAAGAACCTTCGCTTGAAGAAATTTTCATGCACTACTACAATTAGCCCGCGATGATCTGATGAATAAAAGTATATTTCTGAGAGAACTTCGTGGCAATGCAATAGCTCTGCTGGCATGGACGGCAATCATTACCTTCCTCACCACTGCCACCATGTCTCTTTACAGTATCTTCCTTGAGAACAACGTGAAGATCATGGCGATGATCAGCATCCTCCCTGAGGGGGCATTGCAGTTCAAGGGTGTTTCCAATGTCAATGACCTCTTTTCAGTCCTTGGTTTCTATTCTGCAAATAATGTGATTTACATGCTGGTTCTGGGGAGCATCTACTCAATTGTACTCTCCTCCAACATCCTGCTTAAGGAGGAGTATGGAAGAACAGCCGAGTACCTGCTTTCATGGCCGGTCACAAGGGGGCAGGTCTTTTTCAGCAAACTGGCCGTGGTCATTATCAATATCCTTGTAATTAATCTGGTTATAACCGTTGCCGGGTACATTTCACTGGAAACCTGCAAGAAGGAAGACTATAATGTTGATGCGTTTCTTATTATTTCCCTGTTCACCCTTTTGCTTCACTTTTTCTTCGCAGCCCTGGGTCTCTTCATGTCGGTGCTGGTTAAAAAGCCGAGACCGATAACCACACTTAGTATAGCGCTGGTCATGGTTCTCTATTTCATCTATACCATCTCCAATATCACACCTGATCTTTCATGGGCAGGATATGTCAGTCCCTATAAATTCATTGATCTCGATGTGGTTAACCCTGCATACAGGATAGACCCGGTTAACATTCTGTATTTCACCGTATTTCCGTTTCTGCTGATCTTCTCCTCCCTGAGGATATATCTCAGGAAGGATATCTATCTTTAGAAAGAGTTTTCAGCCCTGCGGAAAAACTAAAGGGACCAGGCGGAGGAAAAAATCAGTCAATTATGATGATCAGGACAATCACTTCAATACTCATGACGATGACAATGCTGGTTTCAGGCCCGCTGTGGTCACAACAATACTCAGGAAACATCTTTGACGAAAACGGCGACATCGGAAGCTGCGGTATCAAAGGTTCAACTGAATTCCTTCCGGAAAGGCAGGAATACCTCCTGACCGGGTCAGGTGACAACATCTGGTTCAGTTCAGACCAGTTCCACTATGCATGGAAGAAGATTGGCGGGGATTTCATTCTCAGTGCCGATGTCAGGTTCATTGGTGAAGGGAGCCATGAGCACAGGAAAGCCGGCTGGATGATCAGGGAGGGGCTGGAAAGCAATGCGCCTCATGTCACTGCAGCATTACACGGCGACGGGCTGGCCTCACTGCAATACCGGGTTGCCGGGGGTAGTGAAACGGGCGAGCGCAGGTCTTCCGTTGTCGCCCCGGATATCATTCAGCTTGAACGGAAGGGCGACCTGTTCATCTTCTCCGCCGCCGTCAGGGGAAGGCCTTTTGATACCGTGGCTGTCAGGCAGGCATCGCTGACAGAGGAGGTATATGTTGGCCTGTTTGTCTGCTCACATGATAACACCGTTACCGAAAGCGCCGTTTTTTCCAATGTGCGGATAACAAGACCAGCATGGCCCGGCCTGGTGCCATACCGCGATTACCTGGGCAGCAACCTGGAGATCATGGATATTGAGACCGGCCACCGCAAGGTAGTCTTCCAGGCGCCTAACTCCATACAGGCACCCAACTGGACTCCTGACGGCAAATACCTGATCTACAACAGTGAAGGGCTTCTGTACCGGTTTGACCTTGCCACCGGAATTCCCGAGGTTATCAACTCAGGTTTTGCCACCAGCAACAACAATGACCACGTACTGTCATTTGACGGGAAGATGCTGGGCATCAGCCATCACGTTGCAGAGGAGGATAATAAATCAATCATCTTTGTTATGCCTTCTGGCGGAGGCACCCCGGAACGCATCACAGCAAAGGGTCCCTCCTACCTTCATGGCTGGTCACCCGACGGGAAATTCCTGACCTATACCGCCGAACGCGGCGGCAACTATGATATTTACAGGATCGACGTAAAGGGGAAGAAAGAGGTCAGGCTCACCGATGCTCCCGGGCTTGATGACGGGTCAGAATACTCTCCTGACGGAAAACATATATACTTCAATTCGGTCCGGTCCGGCACCATGAAGCTCTGGAGGATGAAGCCTGACGGCTCGCAACAGG
>CALMRD010000147.1 GCA_937871625.1 uncultured Bacteroidales bacterium
AAGTGTGCCAAAAAATTCGGACATAACTACATGATCCTTTTCGCTGAAGTTCAGAATAACTGAACAGATGGCGCCAGGTCGCCGGCCTTTTTATCTGCGGACGGCAAACTCCTCCTAACTTAGGAGAGAGACAAATTCAACTTCCCGGAAACTGCCTTTCTGCAGAAATTTTATATTGAATAGTTTTAATATATTTATCACCTGACCTGAAAAAAATCCCGGGAGATAATCCTATTAACCCCTCACGTACATACCAACATTCAAACCTATCTACTACCGACACCATGAGTACCTTCAACATCCGTCAGGCCTCTGATGCCGATGACAGCAGAATAAAAGATCTCACCAGAAACTGTGAACAGGAGGGTATGATCACTTTCATCATCAACCGTACCCCCCGGTTCAATACGCTGCAACGGCTGCTTGACCCGGGAGCCTGGCATCTTGTTGCCGAGAAGGATGGACTCGTCATCGGACAGGTGGGCGTCGTACACTTCCCGGCAAGAGTGCTCGACAAAACATACAAGCTGGGCTATATGCTCGACCTGAAGGTAGACAGGGAATACAGAAGCGGGCTCACCGCCTACAGGCTTCTCAAGGCGGCAGAAGATCATATCCTGCAGTCAGACGCCGACATGGTGATTGCCAACTTCCTGCAAAACAACAAACGCTCCCTTGTCTTTACCAGTGGAAGGGTCGGATTGCCGTCAGCACATCATATGGGTACCAACAGGATCTTCAATATCATTCCCATACGCAAGATGCGACTGAAGGATAAGTACACAATTGAGAAACCCACGGAGGGCGATATCCCGGCGCTGATCGACCTCTATGAAAAATACGGCTCCGGGTTTGACATCGCCCCCCTGATCACGGAGGGACGTTTCAGAAATTATCTTGACAACATCAGCGGACTCTCCCTCGATAACTTTCTGGTGGCACGTGAAAATGGCAGAATCATGGCGGTGACAGCATTGTGGGATGAACACCCTTACAAGAGTTACGAGGTGCTCAAACTGAACTTCAGCATTGCAGTGGTGGCGAAGATCCTCAACTTTCTGTCGCACTTCATGAAGGTACCCCATCCGATAATACTCAATGAGCCGCTGAGGCAACGCTCACTTTTGCTGTATGCCCACAATGACTGTCCCGATGCCCTTGACTCTCTTTTCAGGTATGCCAACAACATCAGCATGGGCTCCGAGTATACCCTGATCATGCTTTACGCACAGGAGAATGACCCGGTATTCAGCATCATGAAGAGATTTACAGGGGTCTCAGTCAAAAGCGAGATGTATCTTTTTGCACGGGAGAAGAGCCTGGTTGACAAATTGAAGGTGAACTCTTCAGGCATCCTCTTCGACATGATAATGACTATCTGAGGGATCTCTGCACCGGGTTCATCAGTCCCGACTTACATGCTCCGGGTTCTTCTGTGCCAACATCTCTGCACAGGTATATTCAGTGCCGGCATCTATGTACCTGTCTCACTGCAGCGATGATGCACGGTCTCTGTCATACCATCTCCAGCAACCATGCCAGGAAGATCCCCAGGTAGTTGCCCACCGCCAGTCCTATTATTGAAACCGACAATCCGGAAAATACTATCTCCCTGTTCCGGAGGGCACCGGCAACAGCCAGCACAACGGCAGGATTTGTTATCATGGCCGTGGATGTTATTATATAGGTATCAGCATCAATTTTGAAGATCCATGACAGGAAAGCCTGTATAATCATGGAGCCGAATACCACGAAAGCCACATAGGCGGCGATCATCATGGCAACAAGGTCGATGTTCCTGAGATCTGCCCTTGAGGCAATGACCATGCAAAATATCAAAATAAGGTACATTCCCAGCTCGAATGACTTATCAAGCTTCTTGACAGCCGGGATCAGCGAGGCGCCGATGCCCAGTGTGGTGATAGCCAGGATAACCACAGCCATCTGTGACGATTCCGGAACCAGGAGGGATGCTGCTCCTCCAATGCCGAAAATCAGCAGAGAGATACCAAAGGCTTTCATCAGGGGAACCGCCCTCCTCTTTTTCAGCAAGCCCCAGTAAGGATCCTCATCTTCAGGTCCGCTGCCATTGCCCGATGCACGGTCAATGTATGAGTATCCGGGCAGGAACATGAGAAGGAGGCGCTGCGCCACGGTCATGACAAACAGGAGATGAAAGGCCCCTATCACAAGGTCATAGGTCACAATAACCATATAGGTAGTCTCATCGGCACCCAGCGCGGTTTGTATTGATGCCAGGTTGGGGGTGCTTCCGGTATAGAGGCCCACCATCATTCCTGAGACATCCCACAGGCTCTCAATACCCTGGTTCCGGAAGATGAAAAAACCGGCAACCACTGCCAGAATAACTGCTGCCAGGGCAAAGAGGAGTGAAAGAAATGTTTTTCCGGCTATCTGAGTCCATTTCTTTATGTCCATGGAGAAGAGCAGAAGCGGTATGGCAACCGGGATCGTCAGGGTCGTCAGCATCTCCTGTACCCTGGCATGACCGTCGATCATCGGCAGCAGGCCAAGGTTTCCGATCACAAAACCGACCACATAAGCTATCACCACAGCCCCTATCTTACTGAGAAAGCTATACCTGTGGCATAGACGCAGAATAAGGAGGGGGAAAAGAAGAAAGAATAGTACCAGTAGTATTGCTGCCATTCGTTATTTGCGAATTGCCAAAATAAGTATAACTTTTCAATGCAGGATTTCCACAGATATGATTTCTGATAAATAATCATGAGGGACAGCATGAAGGGTCACCAATTCCTCAACAAGGCAAGATCATGTACCATGGGTGGAGTGAATGAAACCGGTCGGCGGTAAACGTTTTATGCCACTTCATTGTTTATAAGAAAAGGAGGCTTTAATAATGACCGACAAATCATTTGCCATAGAGGGGATGAACTGCGCATCATGCGCAGCTCATGTGGAGAAGGCTGCCGCAAAGGTGGACGGAATATCTTTTGCCAGCGTCAACCTGGCAACGGAGCGGCTGACGGTTAAATTTGACGATAAGCGCACTTCTCCCGGCCAGATCATCGATGCCGTCACCAGGGCAGGCTACAGAGCCGTAGATGACGAGAAGGAGCGCAGGACCAGGCGGTCAGAGACGGAGAAGCTGAAGTACAGGCTCATCTGGTCACTAATCTTCACGATCCCTCTTCTAGCAGTCGCCATGGCTGCCATGGCAGGAGTCCGACTGCCGGCATTCACAGACCCGGGAACAAGCCCCATGGTATTTGCTCTACTGCAGCTTGTGCTTGCCACAGGAGTCATAGTGACAGGCCGCCATTTCTATACGGCTGGAACGAAGACCCTCCTGAAGGGTAATCCGGGTATGGATACACTTGTGGCCATGGGGACAGCCGCGGCTTTTACATATAGCTTATATGCCACAATACGTATTGCAGGGGGTGACAGCCACTTCGTCCACAACCTCTATTATGAATCGGCAGCAACCATCATAACACTTATACTGACCGGACGTTACCTGGAATCACGTTCCAGATCGAAGGCCGGCAGTGCCATCAGGGAGCTTCTCTCCCTCTCTCCTCCCCTGGCCACCGTCATCCGTGATGGCAAAGAAAAGAGAGTGCCGGCAGCAAAGGTAGCAGAGGGAGACCTTCTCATCGTCAGGCCAGGCGAACGGTTCCCGGTTGACGGCATAATCACTGAAGGAGTGACATCAGCAGATGAATCCATGCTTACAGGGGAGAGCACACCTGTGGATAAGAGTACGGGTTCGGAGGTAACCGGGGCAAGCATCAACATCAACGGCTCAGTTACCTACCGGGCTACACGCGTCGGCAGTGCCACCACCCTGGCACAGATAATCAAAATGGTAGAGGAGGCTCAGGGATCAAAGGCGCCAATAGCCAGACTCGCTGACAGGATATCAGGAATCTTCGTCCCGGTAGTTATACTTCTCGCCCTGCTCTCAGCTTCAGGCTGGCTCATAGGTACGGGTGACTTCAGGCTTGCCTTTACTGTTCTTATCTCCGTACTTATAATCGCATGCCCCTGTGCTCTCGGACTGGCAACCCCGGTAGCAGTGATGGTCGGGACAGGCAGAGGTGCCAGGAATGGCATTTTCATAAAGAGCGGAGCAGCACTCGAGACAGCCCGCAAGGCAGATGTGGTGGTGCTGGACAAGACAGGCACGATAACGACGGGCAAACATGCAGTCACAGACATTGTGCCAGCTGCGGACTACGACAGGGAAGAGCTCCTGGCACTGGCAGCATCGGCAGAGCAGCGGTCAGAACACCCTGTTGCCGGGGCGGTGACAGAGTACGCGGAAGAAAACGGGATAACCACCGAGGCACCGGAGAGGTTTACGGCACTTCCCGGATACGGTGTGGAAGCCTTTGCCGGCGGAAGACATATCCTTGCAGGCAACAGCAGGCTGATGAGGGAACGCAAGATTGATACTGTTGAGATGGAGGCCGCAGCTGAATCCCTTGCTGCGGCAGGCAAAACAGTGCTATACGTGGCTGCCGATGGCAAATGCCGGGGAGTGATAGCCGTCGCCGATACCATAAGAGCAGACTCTGAGGAGGCTGTAAGGCAGATGAGCATGATGGGACTGGAGGTGATGATGATTACCGGTGACAGCCAGGCTACAGCAAAGCACATAGCGAAAGAGGCCGGCATAGGGCATGTTATTGCAGGTGTCCTTCCGGGAGACAAGGCAGGTGAGATAAGGAAATTAAGAAACAGCGGAAAAAGCGTTATCATGGTTGGCGACGGCATCAACGACGCCCCGGCACTAGCAACAGCAGACGTGGGTATAGCAATCGGTTCAGGCACAGATGTGGCTATGGAGGCAGCTGATGTGGTTCTGATGAAGAGCGACCTGCGCGATGTGGTCAGGACCCTTAAGCTGAGCCGCGCTACAATAAAAAACATAAGGCAGAACCTCTTCTGGGCATTCTTCTACAATATTCTGGGCATCCCTGTTGCCATGGGAGTCCTGCATCTGTTTGGCGGACCTCTGCTGAACCCGATGATCGCTGCCGCCGCCATGAGCTTCAGCTCTGTTTCAGTGGTCTGGAATGCATTGAGACTCAGAAATATCAGGCTGCAATAAAATATTCTTTTGTTTTTCCTGTTGCCTTCGTTAAACCTTTTGTAATTGTTTTCATCAGAGTAATTGTAAACAGAAAACAAACAAAACAGGTAATACGAAAAACAATTAAACATGAAAACAAGACTATTTTTTACGGTGGCAGCTTTTATAGCAATGACTGCAATAGCTACGGCACAGACTGCACAGCAGAATCCGGAGCAGATAGGCAAGGGCCGTGCAGCAGGCAACGTTTATGTTGATGCGGACAAGGACGGCGTATGTGACAATTACACCAACGGAACGAGACCGGGCCGCAGGGCCTACTCGGCGGGAGCCAACCAGGCAGCCGCCAACCGTGGGCCAGGCATGGGACAGGGACTCGCCCAGGGACAGAGGAACGGACAGGGACGCGGTCAGGGTATGGCAGCAGGCAGGGGTGCAGGCCGTGCACAGGGTACAGCCCCCGGCAGGGGTCGGTACAACGGCAAGGGCCCTGCATTCGTCGATGCAAATAACGACGGTGTATGCGATAACCTGGCGACAACACCCGCAAAGAAATAAGCATCACCCGATTATGCTGAAAGAGAGACCCTGACCGGTCTCTTTTTTTTACTCCTTACAGCCATCCACATCGAAAATTGCACATCGTAAATCCGTAAAGTCTTTAATTCTATTCTCCTAAGTGCCATACAATCAATTCCTTAATTCTTAATTC
>CALMRD010000148.1 GCA_937871625.1 uncultured Bacteroidales bacterium
GCCTGACCTCTGTTTGACCTGATTTCTCTGTTTGACAGCACCTCGTCCTCTATTTGCCTCTCAGGTGAGGGCGAACAGATTATTGGCAGGAATTGCCATGCAACAGCCACTATTATTCTCGGAAAATTTTTATTTTTATTCCTTGTATTCGAAAAACTTAACCTGAAATGATATGAAAGAGGAGACAAAGAAGTTTACAAGACGTTCATTTGTAGGCACTACAGGTGCCGCAATTGCCGGTCTGACCATTATTCCCAGCAATGTTGTCAGCGGTCTCGGTCATCGTGCCCCGAGCGACAAACTTAACATAGCAGGAATAGGTATCGGCGGTGTCGGTGCCACAAACCTCAGGAATGTTGCCGGAACGGAAAACATAGTTGCTCTCTGCGACGTTGACTGGGGTTACTCGAAGAGAGTTTTCGATGCATATCCTGCAGCAAAAAGATTCTGGGATTACAGGAAGATGTACGATGAGATGGGTGATTCCATTGACGCGGTGATCATTGCCACGGCAGACCACACGCATGCCCTGAGTGCAGCGCATGCGATGACCATGGGTAAGCATGTCTACCTTCAAAAACCTCTTACCCACAGCGTGTATGAATCGAGGCTGCTTACGAAGCTGGCAGCGAAGCACAGGGTGGCCACCTCGATGGGTAACCAGGGTTCTTCTGCAGTTGGCGTTGATCTTGTTCAGGAGTGGATTCAGAACAGGGAGATAGGAGAGGTAACCAAAGTAGAAGCCTTCACCGACAGGCCGATATGGCCTCAGGGACTGAACACACCGACGAAGGTCGACAAGGTTCCAAAGACCCTCGACTGGGATCTCTTCCTTGGCCCTGCCCCGGTGAGGCCGTTCAATGAGATCTATCATCCGTGGAACTGGAGAGGATGGTGGGACTTTGGAACAGGAGCTCTCGGTGATATGGCATGTCATATACTCCATCCTGTCTTTAAGT
This sequence comes from uncultured Bacteroidales bacterium, assembly GCA_937871625.1. Lineage (GTDB taxonomy): Bacteria > Bacteroidota > Bacteroidia > Bacteroidales > VadinHA17 > SR-FBR-E99. Next base: position 960 of record CALMRD010000148.1, read on the forward strand.
CACTCAAGCTTACATACCCGACAAGTGTACAGGCCAGCTCAACGCTGCTGCTCACCGACTGTGCTCCCAATGCAGAGATGGTGAAGCTTGTGTACCCGGCAAGAACGGCACCATCACATTACAAGATAGATCTTCCAGAGGTGGAGGTGACCTGGTTCGACGGCGGTCTGCAGCCCATGAAGCCCGAAGGCTGGCCGGAAGGCAAGGATATGAATGACCAGGGAGGAGGCGTTATCTTCCACGGCACCAAGGATAAACTGATATGCGGCTGTTATGGAATCAATCCCTGGTTGCTCTCGGGACGCAAGCCCAATGCGCCACAGACGGAAAGGAGGGTCGAGAATGCCACAAGCGGCGGACATGAGATGGACTGGGTACGCGCATGCAAGGAGAGCGCCGACAGCAGGGTGCCTACCAAATCTGACTTCTCGGAAGCCGGTCCTTTCAATGAGATGGTGGTTATGGGAGTTCTGGCTGTCAGGTTGCAGGGACTCAACAAGGAGCTGGAATGGGACGGTGAAAAGATGGAGTTCACCAATATCAGTGACAGTGACTCCATGAAGATATGCATCGAGGATCATTTCAGCATCACCGACGGTCACCCGACATTCGACAAGAAGTGGACAGAACCCATCAATGCAAAGCAGTTCGCCAAGGAGATGATCAGACATAATTACCGTGAAGGATGGCAACTACCCGAGATGCCTGCATAAAACGGCAAAATAATTCTAACCAATTAATTATAAATACCATGAAAGTAATAAAACTGTTGTTTGTGTTTGTTATTGCGGCTGCATTTGTCTCCTGCGGGCCGGGAAAATCAAAGAAAGAGGTTGAGCAAAAAACCACCGATGCCGAAGTGTGGACCTACCTCTTTGACGGCACCACCACTCAGGGCTGGCGCAACTACAATAAGGAGATCTTCCCCGAGCAGGGCTGGGAGATCGTTGACGGAACACTGCATTGCATAGGCTCCGGCAGGGGCGAGGCAGGAGGTGGCGGTGGTGACATCGTCTATGACAGGAAGTATTCAAATTTCCACCTTAAGCTGGAATGGAAGATATCCGAAGGCGGAAATAGCGGTATATTCTACCTTGGACAGGAAAGCCCTGAACTGGACTATATCTGGAAGACAGCACCAGAGATGCAGGTGCTTGACAATGAGCGACATCCTGATGCAGAGGCAGGCAAGGACGGCAACCGCAAGGCCGGATCACTCTATGACCTGATACCTGCAGTACCGCAGAACGCAAAACCGGCCGGTGAATGGAACACGGCAGAGATAAAGGTTTACAAGGGTTCAGTATGGCACATTCAGAACGGCGAGACTGTTCTTGAATATCACCTGTGGACACCCGAGTGGAAGGAGCTGGTGGCCGGCAGCAAATTTCCGGCGCTAAATCCAGACTGGGCCGACGTGGCAACCGAAGGTTTCATAGGCCTGCAGGACCACGGTGATGATGTATGGTTCAGGAATATACAGATCAGGGAGCTATAGCGGAAACTGCTGATCAGGAGATAAAGGGCGCCGGGTGATTCCGGCGCCTTTTTTCAGCGCTTACGGAGGGGTTGCTGATTGCCGGAAAACCGGCCGGCTCCATCTATTACTGCGGGTCACCCTTCAGGCCGATCTCTTCGGCCACCTCTCGCATACCCATGATGGTGTCAGTGATAAGGTCACTGAGTTCCACGCCAAGCATTGCTGCTCCCTTTTCTATCACGCTACGGTCAACGCCGGCCGCAAACCGCTTGTCAGTCCATTTCTTCCGTACTGAACGGGCTTCCATGTCCATTACGCTTTTAGATGGCCTGACCAGGGCGCTGGTGGCAACGAGGCCGGTGAGCTCATCGACTGCGAACAGTGTCTTTTCCAGCAGGCTCTGCGGTTCAGTATCGGAGCAGATGCCGTAGCCATGACTTATCACTGCCCTTACGTACTCATCCGGCCATCCCTCTTCACGAAGTATCTTCTCTGTCATCGTGCAGTGCTGGTCGGGGTACATCTCATAGTCGAGGTCATGGATCAGTCCAATCACGCCCCACATCTCCTCATCCTCACCATGCTTGCGGGCCATGTATCGCATTACGCCCTCTACGGAGAGGGCATGCTTGAGAAGGCTGTCGGACTGGTTGTATTTTTTGAAGAGGGAGAGGGCTGCCTCACGGGTTGGTCTGTCTGATGTCATGGATGACTGTAGTAATTAAATGTTATACAATACTATAGCCGCAGATGCGGCGGATGCGGGCACAAAGCGGCAGGGTCAGCTGGCTCGTTTCAAGGGCAATATTTGTCTCTACGGGGGCATAACCTTCACCACCTTCAACAGGCTGCTCTTGCCGTCAGCCGTTATCCTCAGGGCGTAAACGCCCGGTGCCAGGTGACGGCAGTCGAACGGGATCCGGTTCCTGCCGGATGTAAGTTCATAAGTTGATCTCATCACAATCCTTCCGGTTGCATCGATGATCTCCGACGAGGCAGGCCCATAACCTTCAAAATCAAGTTCAAGAACAAAATTATCCCTGAAGGGGTTGGGGAGTACACTGACACTCCCGGCAGGCAGCTCCGCACCTGTGCCTGACTTAAGGTAAGAGACACGGGCTGTGTCATTGCCAGCATACCCGTCTTCGGGAAGGCGGCCGATGATCTCTATGAGGTAACTGACATCCGGGAGGAAAGTGCATTTCTGTGCGAAGGAGACATCAACGGTATCACCGGGGTCGATCTTCACAAAGAAGGTCTCAACAACAGGTTCACCGGCGTTTATCCTGTAAGCCAGGGGGAAGCTTGTCAGGGCTGTAAGGCCGAGGTTTATGATGCGGCCTTTTATGATGATGTTGCCAGGGTCGGCCAGTGCATCAGGTGGATATACCGTATCTATATTCAGGTCAGCATCGAGGAAGGAGATGCCCGGGAAGGTTACCTGGTCAACCCATGCTGCATCCAGACCTCCGGAGAGGGAGACATCCTTGCTGTAGATCCATTCGAGGTAGTGCACTCCCGGAGAGAGGATATAGCTATGCAGCTCCCAGGGTGTGTCGCCCGACAACGTCAGGCTGTTGGCACTGTCTATCCTGAAGACAAGCTGGTCGTAGATCGGCTCGGAGGAGACACGCGACCAGAATGAGAGGGTGTCTCTCACAGGATTGTTGACCTTTATCGCCAGCACTGAACTGTTCTTGTCAGTTATGGCGCCCGTTCTTGCAGAGAGGATGTTCTCATACGAATCTGAAGAGGTGATGGTCCATTGATTTGTCTCCTGCTGGATCCAGGGGAAGACATCAAACCTGTTGAACTCCCATGTCTCCCTTGTCTTTCCGGTGCTCAGGCTCCAGGTGCCATGCGCTTCATAATTGCCGCAGACAAAGCTCACGTCGTAAGGGATGACGGTACCGGGATCAGCATGATCAGAGATAACTGTCTCAAAGACAATTTCCCTGCTCTTTTCTGGCAGGACTATACCCGTCTCTTCCGTCCCATCCTGAAGATGAAGAAGCGCATTGGCCGGGGTGACGGTGATAGTACCGCTGGCAGATGAAGAACCTTTATTCCTGACTTTTACCAGAAGGTTTATCGTCTCACCGGGATCGGGCAGGAAGTTTGAATTTCCCGTGGCCGAATCGTCGTGTACTGAGGAGATAATTTCCAGCTGGGGAGCACGAAGGGTCATGTCTATGCCGAACCTGTAATGATTGCTGTTATCTGCAAGGTTGAGCAGCAGTGATGCCAGTTCGCCGTCCTCCACCTCATCGGAGACTGTGAAAATAAAACTTCCGTCAATGGTAAATGAAGATCCGGGATTTACAACACCAATGTAATCTGTTCCGGACCCGATAGTGATCATGCCGGAGGTAACCGACAGGGAGGCTGTGAGGTTTGAGGTCGGGCTCTTGCCAAGGTTGGTGATGGTCACCCTGAGATTGATTGTCTCTCCGTAGTCGGGGAATCCGTTGGTAGTGCCTCCGGAATCATCGAATTCTATATCACCTGCGACCAGATATGGTCCCGGGACATTTCCAAAATGGAGAGTCTTCATGAAAGGAAGCATGTTCTGGCCGGTTATCACCAGCAGGCATGAGTCCTTAACTCCCTCGGGCAGTGACAGGCTGATGTTTCCGGACGGGCTGACGAACCTGGCATCACAAAGTGTATCAAAATCAGATATCGCGGCGTAGGTGAAGGGTTTGGCAAAGAAGTTCAGCGACTCCAGCTCCTGCGGCAGTATATCAGGCAGTTCAATCTCAAATGTGTCCGGTCTGCCTATAACCGGTGCCAGTGATGGGTCTCCCAACAGGATGTATGTTTCCCAGTAATATCTCTTTCTCGGGCTAGTGCTTGCCGAGACAGACATGTTGCCCGAGAAGTTTATCTGTCCCATGGTATGATACCATTCTCCCGGGGGCTCATCGTGGGTGTGGAAGAGACGGTCAAATGCACCGGCACCCGTATTCTCATAGGTCACGTCCAGTCCGGGAGTACCCGGCCCCACAGCCCAGAAGAAGTCATCCGTCCAGTAAGAGTCATTGGTACACCCGATATATCCCAGGGCACCTTTATTCGAGGCAGTAACGATGGAAGAGCCGAAATTGGGTGTAACATTTATCTGTGCCGTCCGGCACGCGTTTGCAATAATCAGGGGGTACTCATTGAGGTTGGTTAGCTCACTGACTGTAGAGACCTTGAAAACAGGGTCACTGAAACCGGAAGCTTCTCCGTGCCCTGTATAGTTGAGCAGGCTCAGACCGCTGTTGAAGAGCAGCTTAAGGGAATCATCCTTCACTGGTGCATCGGGAAACAGCCATCTGACGGCATTGAGTGAAGTGTCGGGTCCCAGGTAATTATCATAAATATACTTTACCTGTCCGTTCATGTAAGTCTCATAGATACCAGGGGCATTGCCTGCTGTGGCAAGAGCTCCGGCCCAGAAGTTGTTGGATGGACCGTAGTTGAAGGTTTCGTAATCAACTATCTTCTTTACCATTGCCTTCAGCTGGGTGGTGTCAGCCACGGGTAATCGTCCGATGAAGAGCTCAGGGATATAATCGCCCTCGCCGTCAAACTCTCCGTAGTAGAGGTCTGAGACATTGCCAGTACCACGTGACGTGGGCACCAGGGATGGATCCCCGACGATGAGCAGATACTGAACCGGGATGCCCGACTCCAGGGAGCTGAAATAGAATTCGGAAATTCTCTTCTTAAGGTCATAATATACGGTGTCAGCAGGTCCGGGTCCCTTGTAGAAGACTGTTGTCCTGATCCCCTTAAGCATCTTCCATCTCACCAGTGGTGTCAGATGCTTTCTGAAGAGAGAGTCGGTGACGATAACCATGTTTACGGGCCTGTCGGTATAACCCGGGATATATGCTGCAGATGCATATCCACCCTTATCGTCACTGAGCAATTCCGCCTCACCTCCTTTTATTGGGGATGGCTTCATGGTGATATGGATGTCCATGGAGGTGATCAGGTCAACGTATCCGGCTGACGGATTGTAGAAGGCAGGATAGAGGGCAATGTTTACCAGTTTAGTTCCCCTGAAGATACCCTCCTGGGTAACTGTCACGGTATCGTGTTCTATGATGCCGTTTGTTTTATAAAGCTTGCTGTCCTTGACAGCCACCTTCTCATCCTGTTTTTGATTTTTAGTCCGGGCAGGCTGGGCAGGGAAGAGCTCTGCCCTTCCGGGTGTATGCTCTGAAAACCTTATCCTTCTTGACCTGACTCCCTTGATGGTCACCTCAAGAGTCATGTCAGCAGGCACCTCCATCAGCCGGCTGTAAACGGGCAACTCCGGCTGTCCTGATACTGAAGTATGATGATGACCGGGAAGAAAGAGCCTGAAATATTTGCCTGAAGGGTCGGTAATGTAGTGAAGACGATGGGCTTCATTGCGGTAGGAGATGAGAGGAGTAAACTCCGTGCCTGTCACCATTCCGCCTGCAGATTCGCTCTGATGACTGCGGGGCTGGGCCAGTACAACAGGCTGACCGGCAAGCAGCAAGCCCATTGTCACTATAAGTACGGCTCTGTAAATTACCCTCATACCTGAATAATGAAGCCAAGATAATTAAAATTATCTCAATTTGAATGCCAATGTTCGCCATCTGGAAATCAAATTGAATTTGTATATTTAACAGGTATTTACAGGGTAATTACCGAGGGGATGAAGAACCGTACTCAGTTAATTCTCTTGCTTCTGACATTGTCCTGGTCAGTTACAGCGCAGATCAACAGGACCGGAGTGCCTCTGATCAGCTGGTTTGATGCTGCCGAGACGCCGGGTGACCTGGAGAACAGGTGCATCACCATGGACAAGCGTGGTGTCATGTACTTTGGCAATGAATCAACAGGGATCGTTACATATGACGGTCACAACTGGGGACTGATTCCCATGCCGGGGTTTCAGAGGGTGACAGCTCTTGCATCAGATCAGAGAGGTCTGGTCTATGCCGGTGGTGAGAGCGATTTCGGAATCCTGCAGCCGGTGGCATCAGGTGACCTTGCATTCAGTTCTCTTGCCGACAGGATTCATGATTCATTGCTCCGTTCGGAGGTGGCTTCTATCTGTTCTATTGCTGCCGACAGCAACAGGGTGTTCTTCGCCGACAGCAGAAAGCTCTACCTTTATGACCTGCCCGGCGACTCTGTTCATGTAACCGATCTGGACAGGGAATACGGGGTCAGAAGTATCTCCGTCATCCTGGCAGCTTATGGTAAGGTCATCGTCGCGGATAACAGGCAAGGGCTCCTTGAGTACTCTGACGGGAGGCTGATGCCGCTTCCCGGAGGGGAAGGGATAAGAATGGTTCGTTTTGTGACGCTTCTTCCTTTTGACAGTGACAATATCCTTATAGCCACCGCTGAAAACGGTCTTATGCTGTTCAATCACCGGAACGGAACTGTTAACAGGCAATTTTTTGATCCTTCCGATACCAGGAGACTGACCATCGGAGCAGTGACGGGCGCGGTGACCCTCCCCGGCAGGTCTGTGGCCGTTGGCCTCTCCGGTGGTGGAATACATATATTCAGTCATGACGGAACGTTGTTGCAACACATCTCCGAAACGACATCAGCTCTGAGGGAGTCAACCGTGACTGCCATGTACTGTGACTTTTCATCCAACTCCCAGTTGTGGTTCTGCACCAGGGGATTCATCAACAGGGCATACGTCTCTCTTCCCGCCAATGAGTTTGGCAATGAGTCAGGGATTGAGTCACCTCCCGGCGACATTGAGAGTTTCGGCACATCCACATATGTCGCCGGAGATAACGGAATATACAGGAGCTACACAGACAGCATCGGCGTGATGCGGTTCCTGCAGACAGATCTCCCGGCCGGCAGGGTATATGACCTGCAGACTGCTATACTGCCTGATGATACCGTGTTACTGGCAGCTGCCTCTGACGGTCTCTGGCAGCTCAGACGTGACGGATCAGCCTTTCGCCTCCTGGCAAGGTCAGGCCTGACCGTCGTCAGGGCTGACAGATATGATGCTTCCACTGTCATTACAGGATCAGGTGATGGCATCCTCAGGACCCTCCGGTATTCAGCCGGTGACTGGAAAGTTGTCAATAGCAGCCCTAAGAACATACTTCCGGGCAGGATAAAGGCTATTGAACAATCAGCACCCGGAGAGTGGTGGATGCTTACCTCCTCTGCATCCGGCATCATACGCATGAGCTGTGATGAGACTGACACTCTGTTTATCCGCTATGACCGCAATAGCGGTATTGAGTGTGATACCCTTAATACAGTCTCCTTTATTGACGACAGGCTTTATCTCGGGACAGGAAAGGGCATTTACAGCTATGACGTTGAAAATGATAGGTTTGTAAGGGACAGCAGACTAACAGGCAGCATCTTTGACAGGGTAATGATAGCCACTCTGTTCAAGACGCCAGGTGGTGATGTTTATGTTTCCGGCTTCGATGGTCGTCATTTTGATGCCCTGGTCAATGCAACAAGCCAGGGACATGTGGTGTTCAGGAAGCAGTTTGATTTTCTCCCTGATGTGCCATCCGGCGGTATAGCCGCAATTGACGGTGATATCTGGATCGCAAAGGGACGAAAGGTGTATGTCATTGACAAATCGAAGCTCGGGTTCAACTATGGTGCGTTCAGTACTCTGTTCACCTCTGTAGCTTCGGGGGAACAGCAGCTGATGAACCATTCATTCTACACCGAAACCCCGACCGGTGTCAGAATACCCTCCACGGTTCAGTCAGAGAACAATATCCCCAGGCTGAAGGCTGCCTCAAACAACATTACGATCAGCTGGACAACAACATCATATGCAGGGGAGGATAAGACTGAATATATGTATAAGCTTGAAGGGTTCGACGATGAATGGTCAAAGTGGGAGCGGCGAACCTTCAGGGATTATACGAGTCTTCCCGGCGGCAGCTATCTCTTCAGGCTGAAGGCGAAGACGGTCACCGGTCTTGAGAGTGAGGAGGTTACCTACGGTTTCAGGATAACGAGTAGATGGTATGCATCCCTGCCTGCAATCTTACTTTATATCGGAGTGGCATCACTGCTTCTTTTCCTGCTCCTGAGGATGCATTCCTCCAGAGTCAATGAACTTAACAGGAGGCTGGAGATCCTTCTGGGCAGCAAGAGCCATGAGGTTGACAACCTGAACAGCAAGATGAATTCGGTAACTGGTTTTGCCGGGACAATTCAGCGCGCCATGCTACCCCCGGAAAAGATCTTGCAGGGTGCTTTCCCAAACTGTTTTGTTCTCAACCGGCCGCGTGATATGGCTGGCGGTGATTTTTACTGGACAGCGGAGAGGGATAACAGGGTTCTGATTGCAGTAGGTGACTGTACCGGCCATGGAGTATCATCTGCCATTATGACCCTGATGGGACTCTCCCTTCTCAATGATGCTTTAAACAGGATGAAGAAGGTAACCACTGCAGCTATCCTGGATGCGGTGCATCAACGACTGATCGGGGCAATGAGGCCCTCAGAGACAACTGAGGGCAGGCCGGAGACGATGGAGATTGCCATTCTGGGCGTTGACCGTCGGCACGGTACAGTTGAATTCTCCGGTGCCGGTTTGCATTGCTTCAGGGTAAGTGAACTGAACCGGGAGGACCCTTCAGTTTTGCGCAGCAAACCCGGAGAGCAGGCTGACGGTGCGCGGACGGATGGTAAATACACAATCGAGACTCTTTACGGAGACCGAATCCCTGCCGGCGTTCAAAAGCCGGAGGGGATTGAATTTACGAGGCAGGAATGGAAGCTTGAGAAAGACACCTCTTATTACCTCTTCACCGACGGATATTCTGACCAGTTTAACGGCATTACAGGCAGGAAGTTTATGAGAGGAAATTTCAGGAACCTGATCCTCGAGATACAAAATTATCCTATGAGCAGACAGAAGGAGATACTCGAGGAGAGACTGCTGAGCTGGAAGGGCTCAGCACCGCAGACAGATGACATCCTTGTCCTGGGGTTCAAGATTGAATAGCCTTATCCTGCAGTTACAAAATCATCGGTCAGCCGGTAGAAAATTCCCCTTTCTCCAGCCTGGTAACTGATGAGACCGCAAAGGATAAAATCACTCAGTATTTTTTCCGCGGTTCTTCCGTTAATTCCTGCGAGTTGCCGGAATTCACTGACGGTTATCTTCCCTTCGGTGCGCAGGTGGCTTAACAACAAGTTCTCCTTTTCATCAAATCGCAGCAGTACACCCCTGTTCCTCCCGATGCTTCTCCACACCTGCAGTATAACCCTGTCAGCCATGAAATTCTGGTCATGCTGC
>CALMRD010000149.1 GCA_937871625.1 uncultured Bacteroidales bacterium
AAAGTGAACTGTGACAGGTCATGCATATCAATCGACGGGCCGGTTTCATAGCAGTTATCAGAGGCCAGGTCCTGAAGAACCCAGTAATTATTGAAAAAAAGTCCGCCGCCGGTCCATGTCCATGTGATCAGTCCTGCGAACATGCCGTCGGCAAAGGAGACCAGATCATCTTCCGTCCGGAAATAGTTATCATAGTTCAGTTCAGAACGCAGGTCCTGTTCAAGGAAGTCTTTGCAGCTGGTCAGTAAGAGCAGCATGACGGTCATCAATATGGTGATTTTCTTCATTGCAGGCAATTTAAGAGTTAAAATGTGGCGTTGATGCTGAACAGCAGCGTTCTGGCCATGGGGTATGCTCCGTAATCAGCACCCTTGCCGAAGACGCTTCCGCCGAAGATTGATACCTCCGGATCATATCCGGAATAGCGGGTCAGGGTATACAGGTTGGTGCCACTGAGCGAAAGGCGCAGGTTACTTATGCTGACTTTGTGAAGCAGCTCCCGGGGAAGATCGTAGGAGAAGACCACCTCCTTGAGCCTGGCATAGGATCCGTCCTCAACATAAACATCTGACATTACAATACCGTGAGGTGATGCGTTTGCCCTGGGGTACTTGTCGGAAGGATTGCTTTCGGTCCATCTCTCCAGGGCAACAGCCGAGTTGTTCTGGTAACCGTCAAAACTCTCAAGCTGAAACCTGTTGAAATTTACGATCTCATTTCCGTAATCGCCCTGAATATATATATCGAGCGAGAAGTTACCATACGAAAAGGTGTTCTTGAGGCCGAACGAAAAATCAGGATTAGCATTGCCGAGTTCATAGTAATCATCCACAGTGAGTTTATCGTCCAGGCTCCTGTCAACATATTTGCGGTCTCCGTAACGTGCTATCTTGGCGGGGAAGAACGGTATCTCCGACAGCTCCTCATTTAGCTGGATTATCCCGTCCGACTTGTATCCGTAGATCATGCCGATAGGTTTGCCCTCGCTGATCATTGTCCAATCCAGGATATTGAGTACCGATGTACCGTAAATATTCTCAGACTTGTCAAGATTGGTTACCTCATTCCTGTTGAATGAGAGATTGAATCGGGTATTCCATTTGAATTTGTCCACGAAATTGACACTGCTGACCGAGAACTCAATGCCACGGTTCTGCAGGTCACCTACATTAGCCCAGACATATTCAAATCCAGAGGATCTGTTAACCGGCAGGTAAAGCAGCAGGTCAGAGGTGTTCTTCAGGTATGTCTCTGCTGTAAATTCGATACGGGATCTGAAGAGGCTGAGATCAATACCCAGGTCATACTGCCTCGTCACCTCCCATTTAAGGTCATTGTTCTGAAGTGAATAGACATATGTGCCAATAACCTCTGCGCTGCTGCCCTCCCCGTAAAAATACTGTCGCGTGCCCATTAGGCTCAGGGTGCTTCCTGAAGGTATACCTTCATTGCCCACACTTCCGGCACTTATCCTCAATTTAAGGTCATTGATAGCTTCAGCATTTTCGAGGAAAGGTTCTTTGGTGAGGCGCCATGCAGCTGAGACCGAAGGGAAGAAACCGTACTTGTTGTAGGTCCCAAACTTTGACGATCCGTCAAGCCGACCTGAGAAGGTCAGATAATACCTGTTGTCATAATCATACATGACCCTCGCCAGTCCTGACAACATCGACCATGAGCTGTAGCCGGAATAAACGCTTTTATCAATCCCCATGGTGAGGTTATAGTATCCCAATCGCTCATCTTCAAAGCGTTCAACTGCTATCTGGGCAGACTCAGATACATATTTCTGGGCAGTCTGACCGGCCAGCAGGTTGAAATGATGCTTATCGAAAGTAAGTTTGTAGGTTAATGTATTCTCCATCAGCCAGGTGTAGCCCTTGATATCCACATTTGAACCCTTACCCTTGTCCTGACCTCGCTTGATGAAACTGGGAATATACTGCTGTTCCTTATTGAAGAAGGCATCAATGCCTATCTTGAATTTGAACTGCAAATCTTTTATTATATCCCAGGTGGTGTAGAAGTCACCGATTACCCTGTCTGTTGTGATAACAATGTCAGTTTCATTCATCTCGGCAACAGGGTTCGGGATTCTGTTGATAGTATTGCTCTCATAAGTGTAGCCCCCGGCCTGGGTCGAATCATACACCTCCTGACCCGGGTTAAACAGCAATGCCATGGCAGTGACGCTTGATGCCACGTTGGGAACACCTGTCGTGACGCCGTTGTTAACAGCATGAGACATGCTGATTCCAATGCCGGTCCGGACCTTCGGTGAGAGATCACTATCAAGGTTAATCCTGACAGCGCCCTTGTTGAAATCGGAATTGTGAATGATCCCCATGTGCCTTACAACATTGGCAGACATGAAATACTGGGTATTGTCGCTCCCTCCCTGAAGCGAGATCTGACCGTTCATAAGAGGAGCCGTACGGAATATCTGTTCCTGCCAGTCGGTCCCCTCTCCGAAGCGGCTGGGAACTGCGAAGTTGCTTCCGTAGGCAATATCCGGATAATATTTCCTTGCTTCCGTGACAGCGTCATTACCCAGGTCAGCCAGCTCTCTCGCGTTTAGCAGATCCAGCTTTTTCGAGAGCTTCTGTATTCCGTAGGCCAGGTTAAGGTTGACCTTCAGGTCCCCTTTAGTACCGCGCCTGGTGTTTATAAGAATCACGCCATTGGCACCTCTGGCTCCGTAGATAGCAGTCGCCGAAGCATCCTTAAGAACCTGCATCGACTCTATATCCTGGGGATTGATGCTTATCAACGGATTGATGTCGGATCCCTGGATGGTGCCTGAAGTAAGCTCCTGTGAAGCCGTGATTATGGGAATTCCATCAACAACATAGAGTGGCTCGTTGGTCCCGTTAATAGAGGTCGTGCCTCTGATGCGGATTGACACCGGGGCTCCTGGTTTTCCGGATGTCTGGCTCACTACCACACCCGAAGCCTGTCCCTGAAGAGACTGATCAAGCGAGGTGATCGCCGGTGAAGTCAGGTCTTTGGTGGCAACCGAAGACATAGAGACCGTGACGTCACCCTTGCGCTGTGTGCCGTAGCCGATAACGACAATCGCATCGAGCTCGGTGACTTCCGGTGTCATGATGAATTCATAGAAGGCGATGCCCTCGGTTAGCTGCCGGGTGGTCCGGGCATAACCGACGAATGAGCAGCTGAGGGACCTTGCCGTGCTGCTGTTGACCGTCAGGGTAAACTCACCGTGAGCGTTTGTGCTGGTTCCCGTGGTAGTCCCGTCGACAACAACCGTTACTCCCGGCATAGGCACCTTGTCTTCATCTGTTACCTTCCCCCGGATGGTGACCTCCTGGGTAAAAGCTGTCTGCAGAAACAGAAAGGGCAGGATTAAGAGGAATAAATGCTTCATTTCATTCGTATATAATACACCTGTTTTATTGGTAAAATGGAACTTGCATAAAATCAGATATTCAAAATCCTTTGTGAGCTCTTACTCAAGCAAGCACCATTGTAGTCTGACTGGCAAAAAGAAGGCATAGTTTCTGTTCGCAAAACATGAAGACTCTTTCCGCATCGTCTTCAATAGCTTTATTGACTGAGAACAACAATTCAGGGTTGTCAGGAGTGTATTCTGACTGGCACACCTCACTGACAACCCGGAACTGTAAGAAATGAAATAGCCTACTCTATTGTCAGCAATGAATTATCAATGGTACTGCAGCTCAGAGAAGAATTGGCCATTACAATTGCTTCCATAGCAGCGGTGCCGTAAGGTACAAACGCGCCCTTCGCCTGGCTTTTGAATGTGTTCTGTATGTCAAAAAGACCGAATGCGGCTACATCCCAGAACATGGTCATCTCCGATTCGTTGGCCGCAGTGATCCTGTAATCATAATACTCGTCGATAGCAGTATCCTCACCCTGCTTGAGCCTCCTTAAAAGCCTTATGACTGAGATGGTGTCTCCATTGTTGGGTGTCTCCTTATAAACCCAGAAACAGAAATGGTGGAAGTCATCAGCATAATCGACACTCAGATCCTCTTCATATGTGCCATCCTCGTTGAACCGGTAGATAATTGCAGCATCAGCCGGAGTCAGGACATCCATCCCAAGCCATGAACTTGCGGTTACTTTCCAGTCATATTTCACAAACATCGACTGAACTGATATATTTATGTTGACCACCAGCCCGACAGTTTTTACCTCATTCTCATCGTCAGTCAGCTCAAACTCAAATCCCAGCGTATGCAGGTCATCAAATTCCTGGACGGTGTAGGTAAAATTATAGGTATAGGTATTCTCTGACTGGGTAAGCTGTGATGTCACATCAGTACCGGCATCCCTCTGAGTATCTACAACCTTATAGTATTTCAGGGATTTCACTCCGTCAGCCTCAATAGTAACCGTGGCTGTTGCCTCATCACCTACATTCAACTGGGGAGTCGATGAGGGAGTGATGGACATTTCAGTAGGTATATCCTTTTTGCAGGAAATAAGCAGGAAGGCAGATCCAAATGCCATAATGGCAATAACAGGCAGAAGTAGAAGCAATTTTTTCATAACTGTAGCGGTTAGGTTCATAAATAATTCTTTAAAAACACTCATATGTTCAGACATATGAACATATGATTAATCAAAAGTAGTAAAAATTATTTGTAAAAAGAAATTAAACCTGCACATCAGCCATCAGGAGCAACATTACGGAACCATCAGCATACTCAGGACTGATTAAATCTCCCTCTCGCTTTCCACAATATACACAAAACTGTCTGTCCGATAATAACTTACATTGTACTCTATGGGTCTCCCGCCCGGGTCATAGACATACCTTTTACGCTTAAGGAGGGGGCCTCCCGTGTCTGTCCGTAGTTTAACCGCAAGCGAGTGGTCAGCAGCGACGGCGCTGATCTCTTCCCTGGAAAGCTTGGCTACCGTGGCATAATTCTTTTCCAGAATCTCATAGAGTGGCTGGTTGAAGTCTTCCCTGCCGTTCAGGCCGATTCTCGGGTGAAAAAAGGAGATGGACCATACAAACGGTCCCTCATCACTGCCTCTTAGTCGTTCCAGCTTCAATATTTTCTTTTTGGGTGGTATCATAAAAAACCCTGCCTGCTCCTGGTCCGCTTCCGTCCATACGACATTCAGCTCATAGTTCGTGATTGAGATGCCCATGGCCTTCATCTCCTGTGTAAAGCTCGACCAGTTTTTGAGCTTTGTGTGAACTCCTACTTCAGCGACCCTGGTACCTATTCCCTTCTTCCTCACCAGTAATCCTTCATAAACCAGCTTGTTGGCCGCCTGTCTCAGCGTATTTCTTGAAATTCCAAGAAGTTTGGCCAGGTCGACCTCATTCGGCAGGAATTTGCCCTTGGCGTAGTCCGGATCCCTGATCATCTCGCGAAGCAGGTTCTC
>CALMRD010000150.1 GCA_937871625.1 uncultured Bacteroidales bacterium
TGCAAGCTCTTTCTGACAGGAGTTAAGTACCATTACCAGGTAGGGCATTATAAGCATAGTCACTGCACGCATCTATAGCTCATTTTTCTTTCCCCTGAAGTTTCATAGAGCTATCAATGTTCTATCTGGGATTCAATTTGCCTGACTCCTTCCCTCCCCTGACCAGCAGCCAGATTGAGAAAGCCATTTCGCCTACGATACTGGGTATGGCAACCAGTGCCAGAAAAATTGGGGCATAGGATTCATAATCCGGAAGCACGAAATGTGCTGCAGTATCTATCATATACATGACACCTGCTATTACCAAAAAGATAGCTATTATTCCCGGCCTGCCGATGATTCTTCCCAGCAAAATCAGGTGTATACCGAAGAAAAACAGTCCGATCAACCATATTATGTTAAATATGTCGGCCTGCTTAAGGATCTCCTGACTGCCTGTGGATGAAAGTGCAACCACCAGTGCGAAAACCGCCACTGCCATTATCGCCGCATGCATCATCCTGAACAACGTACTGAGCAAGGACAAAACATGGTTTTTGAAAAGCTCAAAAAGAGCCCATGCAACCACTACATCAAAAACAACAGTTATCAGGAATGCAAGTATTCCGAATCTTACCATCATGTGGTTCTCACCGATAGTCAGCACCGGATCATCAAGAAGGGATTGCAGTACAAAAAAATTGGCAAATATTGCCGCGAAGAAAATAATGAGGTAACTGATACCTGCTATTACAGAAAGTTTTCTTTGTTCCATATTATAGGTGTTATTGATTAGCTCCGGGGAGTTAACACTGTTACATCCTTATAAAAGGGAACAACAAATCAAAAGGTATTGTTCATATTCGGCCGGTCGGGGAGGGATTATAACATATTAACAGTCAATGACGGGTTTTATGCACTCCCCCGGAATCACTGCCTGCCATGCCGTGATGCATGATCCTGAGGGATGGGCTCCTGAGCCGGCCACTATCTATAAAAGAGGATTCATGTGTCTGCAGTGAAAGTCCTTTAGACTAATTTATGGAAAATAAGCTGCTTGCGGGCCTGTAACATTCCTGTAACAGATTTGTAATCAATTCTTAACCGGTTATCAACCATGACCGCGATTTTATTGATCTAGATTTGTCCCGTGATTTATGAAATAAAAAAATCCTTATAGAACGAACAAACTTAGACATTTATGAAAACAGTTAAGACGAATTTATTTTTTGCGGTAATCGCTTCGCTTGCAATACTGAGTGGTTGCCAGAAGAGTTATGAAATTCCGACGATCACCGTTCCTTCAAGCCAGAATGTGGAAGTTGGAAAGAGTACTGATATCTCTTTCTCCTTCACCGCTGACGCCGGATTTAACAAATCATCCGTTACTGCCACCGGCGGTACGGCTACCATTAAAACCGACGGTACTTCAGGAGCTACAAACGGAACAATTGTAGTTACCTTTACTGCAGGTTCCACGGTTGGAGCTGGTTCAGTGACCCTTACCCTTACCGACGCAGAATCTCAGGCCGCTTCGAATACTGCTGTTCTGGCCCTGTTCGAAAAGGGAGCTCCGATGGTTACAACCCCCGCAAATTCATCCACAATACTGGTGAACTCTGTAGATGTTACCTTCCCGTTCACTGCAGAAGGCGGATACAAATCAGCAACCCTGGTTCCCACTAACGGTACTGCTGTTATTAAAACAGATGCCGCAGCAAACGCTACAACGGGGAGTGTTGTTGTCACCTTTACAGCCGGCACGGAATCAGGTGCAGGTTCAGTTGCCATCACAATAACCGATAACAATAATAAAGTAGGAACTGCAACTGCCGTTATTGATATTAAGAAAGGTATTTCGGTTACAGGGAATATATCGGCTAACACTACCTGGGAAACCGGGAAAATCTATATTCTCGAAACGCGTGTTGCAGTTCTATCGGGTGTGACACTTACAATTGAGCCGGGTGTAATTGTAAAGGGAAACGCAGGTACAGGTTCAAACGCTACGGCTCTTATGATTGCCCGCGGAGGCAAGATTATGGCTGAAGGTACTGAAACATCCCCAATCATCTTTACTTCCGTATCTGATAATATTCTTCCGGGTCAGGTAGCCAGCCCCAACCTCTCGTCGGACCTCGACGGACTCTGGGGCGGACTCCTGATACTGGGTAATGCCCCTATAGCCGCCAGTGTAAGCCCGAAACAGATTGAAGGCATTCCCCCATCTGATGCCAACGGACTGTACGGTGGAACAGACCCCACTGACAATTCCGGTGTAATCAAATATGTGTCAATACGTCACGGAGGAGCAAACATCGGGGAAGGAAATGAAATTAACGGCCTGACCCTTGGAGGCGTGGGTAACCTTACTGTTATTGAAAATGTGGAAATAATAGCCAACCAGGATGACGGTATCGAGTGGTTCGGAGGTACGGTGAATGTAAAAAATGCCGTAGTATGGAATGCCGGTGACGATGCCATCGATACTGACCAGGCATGGGGTGGAACGCTTGACAATTTCATCGTGATTAATCCGGGCGACAAGTGCTTTGAGCTTGATGGCCCCGAGGGTTCCTCTGCACCAGCCGTCAAACATATCATTAAGAACGGACACGTTAGGGCAGGCAATGCAGCAGGACTAGTAGACATAGATGATGCCAATGACAGCAAGGACTCATATCTGGATTTCATGAATATTTACTTCTACAAGCTCAAGTCATCTTCACCTTACCAGACGTTTGATGCCGTTCCGAAGTTCTATGCCTATGATTTCAATCACTTCGAGGTTGTATTACCCGGCAGTGCTACCCTCCAGGATATTTTCCTGAAAGGATCTGATGCCTACGCTACAGCAGTTGCAGAAGGTGCCAATACTGTTGGAGCCAATCCCGCAGCTTTTACCGGAACCTGGTCATGGGCCGCAGCGGCTGCCGCATATTAAGAGATAATACTGATAACAGACAAATCGCAAAATCCAATGAAACTCGCAGGTTTAAAAACCTGCGGGTTTTAACATTAAACAGAACAACAATTTTAAATTTCAACCATGCGTCCAATTAAAGTAATTCTAACAGTCATTGTTCTATTGTTATCCGGCCAGTTATACGCCCAAAAGGGAACTGTCAGGGGAACAATTTTTGACAGCTCTCTCGGAGAGCCTATGATAGGTGTAACAATATTTGCCGAGGGTACAACCCTGGGCGTGGTCTCTGATCTCGACGGCAAATTCAATCTCACACTTCCTGCAGGTAACTATAACCTGAAGTTTTCCTTCGTCTCATTCGAGACACTCACTGTAAGTGATGTCACAATTGAAGACGGAGAAACAGTCTTAATGGAGGATATCCAACTCAAGCCTTCAACAGTCGGTCTTGAGGAGATAACGGTCACAGCCAATGTTGTGCGAAACACTGAAAATGCCATTATGACCATTAAAAGGAAATCCCCGACACTGCTTGACGGAATTTCCGCCGCCGGATTGAGGAAGGTCGGTGATTCCGATGCTGCCTCATCCATAAAGAGGGTTCCGGGCGTCTCGGTCGAAGGCGGAAAATATGTTTATGTGCGCGGACTCGGTGACAGGTATACAAAGACAATCATTAACGGGGTTGATATGCCGGGACTTGATCCGGACAGGAATTCAATCCAGATGGATATCTTCCCGACAAGTGTCATTGACAATATTATTATCCATAAGTCTGCAGCCGCTGATCTTCCGGCTGATTTCACAGGCGGTATGGTGGATATAGCCATCAAGGATTTCCCGGAGGAAAAAACGGGGAATATCTTTATCAGCGGAGCCTATAACCCCGATTATCATTTCAGGAATGACTTCCTTACTTATCAGGGAGGAAAAACAGATTTTCTCGGATTTGATGACGGAACCAGGAGAATACCGGCTACTGAAAATATTCCGTTTTATTCTGAAGTGGTGGTTCTTCCCCCTGAAGATGAGATGAGCATGAGGTACAGGGAGATACTCCAGGGCTTTAATCCAACCATGGCGGCTATGAAAACGAGGAGCTTCATGGACTACAGTTTCGGCTTCTCCCTGGGCAACCAGAAACCACTCAATAAAGTAACTCTCGGATATACCTTCAGCTTTTCGTATAAGAACAGCACGGAATTCTATAAAGATGCAGAGTACGGCAGGTATGGCCTGTCTGCCGATCCTGATGTAACCGAGATGGAAGTACGTGAATTCCAGAAAGGTGATGTTGGCATGAGTAATGTCCTTGTAAGCGGACTGGCAGGTTTTGCCCTAAAGACGAACAGATCAAAATACCGGTTGAACATATTGCACCTGCAAAACGGTGAATCAAAAGCAGGAGTGTTCGACTATCAGAGCTCCGATCTTGGAACAATCTTCGAGGGTATGCAGCATAACCTCGAATACAGTCAGCGTTCTGTCACAAACCTTCTGATTGACGGAAAGCATTCGTTCAGCGATTCCAAATGGGAAATTGTGTGGAAAGTCTCTCCCACTCTCTCGGTGATTGAAGATCCTGATGTAAGATTTACGAGATATGTAAGGCAAAACGACAACTACGTTATCGGAACAGAATCAGGCTTCCCGGAAAGAATATGGAGGGAACTGTCCGAAATAAATGTCGGAAGCATACTTCATCTTACCCGTGATTATAATTTCCGCGGAGAAAAGGCCAGACTCCATTTCGGAGGTGCTTATACCTTCAAGGAGCGTGATTTCGTCATTAACAAATATTCGTTCAATATACGTAATGTCCCCATGACGGGAGATCCCAATGAGCTTTTCAGTGATCAGAACCTCTGGCCGTACCAGGGAACTGACCCGTTCAGCGGGACAACCTATGAGGCCAATTTTATTCCGGCCAATCCAAACCAGTACAATTCAAGGTCTGGCAACGCAGCAGCATATCTCTCTACCGAACTCAGCCTCTTCAGGAATCTCAGGGCGATAATCGGAATAAGAGCTGAGAATTATACACAGAGATATACCGGACAGGACCAGTTGGGAACCAATGTTCTTAATGACGAAGTGGTTCTTGACAATCTTGATTTCTTCCCGACAGTTAATCTGATCTATAATGTCAGTGAGCGACAGAATGTCCGCTTCTCCTGGGCTAAGACTATTGCAAGACCCTCATTCAAGGAGATGTCGTATGCGGAAATATCAGATCCGATAAGCAACCGTACCTTTATCGGCGGTCTGTTCCGCGATGCAGACGATGTTGCAGGTATCGTATACTGGGATGGCAACCTCGTCAACACCTACATACAGAATCTGGATGTCAGGTGGGAACTATATCACTCGATCGGCCAGATGATCTCTGTAAGCGGATTCTACAAGCGGTTTGAAAACCCGATAGAAATTGTCCAGTATGCCACGACACAGAAGGGATCCTTCCAGCCCAGGAATGTGGGAGACGGACAGGTGATTGGTATTGAAACGGAATTCCGTCAGAATCTGACTGTTGTGTCACAGGCTTTGGAGAACTTCTCTCTCGCCGGAAACATATCATTTACCTCTTCCAGGATAGATATGAGTCTTACAGAGTATAAGTCGAGAATTGAAAATGCCCGTGTCGGTCAGACGATTGAAGAGGCCAGGGAGATGGCGGGGCAGGCCCCCTTTATCATCAATGCCGGATTATCCTATAATGGCGGTGAAAACGGATTCTGGAAAGGACTTGAGGCAGGACTCTACTATAATGTTCAGGGCACAACCCTGCAGTATGTTGGTATTGCCGACAAGCCCGATATCTATATGCTTCCTTTTCACAGCCTGAACTTCAATGCAACCAAATATCTTGGGAAAAACAACCGTACCCAGCTGGGATTCAAGATTGAGAACCTGCTGAATGACAAGAAGGAATCTGTTTTCAGGTCCTTCAACCCGACTGACCAGTACTTTACCAAACTGGAACCGGGAATAACCTTCCAGTTCAAGTTAAGTTACTCCCTGTTCAAATGATAACCTTGCTCTTACTTTAGCTTGGACGCTGTGCCCGGATGAAAAGTTGTTCTTTCTCCGGGCACTTTTTTTCAGACATTGCCTGAGCAAGCTCAGGTCGCCAGAAAGACGTTGTGAGAGTCTGGGGGAGCCTGTCAAGCTCCTCCCATTCGGCTTCTTTCTGACAATTTTACATCATCGGAATT
>CALMRD010000151.1 GCA_937871625.1 uncultured Bacteroidales bacterium
GATAGAGAATTACTACCATGGGATGATGCGTCTGAGATCATACCTGCGTGTAGAACCATATCTTTCAAGTTTAATTCCCGAATGGAAAGATCACTCTGCAATAAGGGCAGAGTTTGAGATCGACGGAAGAAACAGGGAAATCACCTTCCGGTTACCCGTGGAAATAAGTTCCGGGTTTTTACGGAACGAGAGCAGGATAGATATTCCTTCGATGGAAAACCGTGATTTTGCCTGGTACTTCACCTCAGCGGACAGGGAGACGGCGATCCTCAAGATAGACAATCTGACGACCTACCGGGAGATGTATGAATCAATATCTGAATCCCGTAGTGTAACAGAAGAACTTAGAGTTTTGTATCAAAGGGTTAACGGGAAGACAGCACCTTCCGGATTTGAAGAGCTGATGGCAGGCATACCTTCGGCAACAGACCTTTTCCGTGAGTTGTTTACAGCTATGAAGACCGCCGGAAGCAGGAACCTGATTATCGACCTGAGCAAAAATGGAGGCGGTAATTCACTTATGGGCGACATTCTTACCTATTTTCTTTACGGAAAACAGGCCCTCGCCAGCATAATATCCGAATCGCCATCTGTAAAGAAATATTCACCTTATTACTTTGAGATGAAGCAAGGCAAGAGCCTTGAAGGATTGAACCGGGAGTATGCACGCATACAGTCCTATTCCCTTGAAGAGAATGATTATGATTTCAGTACCGAGCGTTTTGTTAATTTATTCAAAGCCGGAAGGTTGGATACTCTTTCCGGATTAAGGCTGAAATACAAATCAGTTCCTTCCTTCCTGAAAGAGATCACATCAGGCACGTATGAAAGGTATTACACACCCCGGAATGTTATTGTTACATCCAGCACCGGCACCTACAGCTCTGCCTTTACTGTTATGAGATATCTCAATCGCGCGGGAGCAGCCATCGCAGGAAGTGCGTCTGCCCAATCAGGTAACGGGTTTGGAAACATCATTGACGTTACCCTGGAGAACAGCGGTGTGGCCGTATCGGTATCGCATGATTCATACGTTGCCTTTCCTGACAGATCAGGGGAGAGGGTAACCATTAAGCCGGATTACCTTCTGACTTATGATGATCTGGTCAGGTTCAGATTTGATCCCAATGCGGAGATTCTTCTTGCACTTGAGGTTATAAACGGAAAAAGAGAATGAGGCCAGAGCCTGGATATGAATCACAGAATATTACAAAGTTGCGTTGAGTATGACATATAAACTGCAAATAATAAAATGCCTCTTCGTGCTTTGTCTGACGTTAGCCGGTTGCAGCAGGGACAGAGGAAAACCAACACATCCTGATGCCATCTCGGTTTGCGGTAATCAGCTGATGCAACTGCCGGGTGGAGAACAATCCTTCGCTTTCGGGCCGGCTGACAGGCCTGATTTCGACAATGGGCTGGTTGAACGTCTTCAAAACAGACCATTTCGGGTGCCGGATTTTTCAGTTGCAATAGCAGGGGAGCTGTCGGGCAGTCGTAGCACAGCGGAGGTTTTGCATTTACTGCACAGGTTCAACTCAATTTCTGCGGGAGGGTACGGTCCACCGGTCGCAGGAGCTGGCGGCTGGAAGAAGGGCCGCGATCTTTCAGGAAACATAAGAGATGACTTTCTCAGGTTTACTGTCAGTCCTTCGGATGGAGGTGCAGGACTGATTATGAACCGGGAGACAGAATTGGAGCTTGAGAACCTGGATGAGGAAGCAGTTCAAATGCTGGCAGATCTGCTTGAGCTTACTTCAGTGTTACTGAGAATATCTGCCTCTTCTGCTGACAATGGCTCATTAACCGAACTGAAGCAGTCCGATCCGTCGTACTCTTCTCTTGAAACTACAGACCTGCTTATGATTCCGTTCAGGGAGCGGGAACTCTACTCCAACCATCACAGGAAGTTCTTCAACACTGTGGATGCTGAGATGATTGCATTTGGATCAAGAATAATGATTGAGGAGGTAAATGCAATTGCGGGGCGGTACAGGACATTGGTCGCAAACGGGAAGTTGACCCTTGACAGGCCTCTGATTCTCAGGACCCGCTATGGCCGGATACAACTTCTGACCGGGGGGCAGGATACAATACGTCTGTCAACTCTGATCTCTCTTGACCCGGGAGGTGATGATCATTATTGGTGCAATACTGCCGCGTCAGACGGGAATAAGATTCCAGTCAGTATAAGTATCGACCTGGAGGGTGATGATGTGTATGGTGATGGGGATTCTGTCACTGTTGTCTGCAGCTCGGCATGCGGACTGAGTTATCTGCTTGATATGGAGGGTAATGATGAATATCTGTCAGGAGCGGCAGGACTGGCCTTTGCGGTTGCCGGATGCGCAGTCCTGGATGACAGGTCAGGAGACGATCGCTATTTATGCACTGGAAGATACGGAGCAGGCTCTGCATTATTTGGCCAGGCTCTCCTTGTTGACCGCAGAGGCAATGATATTTACTCATCCGGTTCCTATTCCCTTGGCTACGGGGGGACTGGGGGAGGGGCTCTCCTGCTGGATTATGAAGGAGATGATAAATATCTCTCTTCCGGATCCTCATTTTCCCTGGGAGCATCAGCAGGAAGATGGGGTGATGCAACCGACGGATTAAGTATGGGAGGCGGCGTGGGAATGCTCCTTGACTGTAAAGGCGATGATGAGTATTCTTCGGGGTGGTTCTCACAGGGAGCATCATATTATTTCGGGCTGGGAATACTCGTTGATATGACAGGCGATGATTGCTTCAATTCAATCACCCATAGTCAGGGCGCGGCCGTACATAGCTCACTGGCTCTCTTTGCCGACCTCGCCGGGAATGACGAATACAACCATGTTGCAGACAGTACACGCCTGACCCAGTCTATTGGATATGGCCGCGACAGATCCGCCGCATTTTTTATTGACCAGTCAGGCAATGACAGATTCCTGTTTGGTAATAAGTCATTTGGAGTGGGCGATATCCATTCGTTAGGCTTCGCTGTAGATTGTAGCGGTGATGATTCGTATACCTGGTTTAAGAACTCTGTATATAATGAGTCCGGCTCTTTTGGTTCAGCGCAGTTGCTTGATGAGAGAATGGCTATTCAAACTGGCTCAGAAGGGGCAACGGACAGATGGTGTGCCGGTGTAGCCTGTGACCTGAAAGGCAAAGACAGCTACCTTTCTCTCTCTGATGAAAGTGAGCCTGTAAGGTTTTTCAGGAACAGAAAGAGTATCAAAAAGATTATTGAATCAACCCTCACGGTCAGACACGACAGATGACCGCGACGAAACGTGTCCGCGATGAAGATCAAAAACAGATTCTTACCCCTGGTGTCGACCGCAGTTTTCTGCGTTACGGTTCTCTGTCTTTCTGCGGACTGCATGGGCACACATCGAAAGGTTGACAGAAGGATAGTGAGAGAATTGCGCCGGGTTTCAACAGCTATGCCCGAAAGTGCCCCTGCAGATTGGGACAGGTCTCTCTTCCGCAAGTGCGGCATACCCGGTGATGCAACAGTGGTGGCTGTAGGCGAGGCAGCACATGGCTCCTCGACTCTCTTCAGTTTTAAAGATGCCCTGGTACGGTACCTGGTGGAAGATGAGGGATTCCGGCTTCTCTGCTATGAATTCAGTTTTGAGCAATCGCTGGAGATTGACAGTTATATTAACGGTGCCAGCCTCGATATAGACTCCCTTCTGAGCAGGCAATCATGGATTCAGGCCAATACCAATGTTCTGAGTCTCCTTCACTGGCTTCGCAATTTTAACGACTCTCTTCCTCGCACCGAAAGGGTACACTTCATAGGAGTTGATTGTCAGACTGATATGTTCTGCCCGGACAGGCTTGGATATCATATTTCCCGTCTTTGTCCTGAGCTTGGAAATGAGCTGGAGGGACTACTAAAAGCCCTGAGGTCTTACGGCAAACCTCTTTATAAGGGAATGGCTGATGATGATTACGATTCTTTAGCAACATTAATTGAAAGCCTCAGATCAAAGACTGAAGCTTACTTCAACAGGGTGCCAGGAGGTGCCGGAGAGCCCGGAGCCGAAGATCTTATTAAGCAGTTAATAAAGTGCACCGGGATGTCACACAGTTTTCTCTACTCAGCCTATAATGGAGGCAAGAATATGAGAGACAGCTTTATGAAGGACAATCTCTTATGGGCAAAAAATACTTTTTCAGGGAGTGACAGGGCAATTTTCTGGGCACACAATGCCCATGTGAGGGTTGACCCCGATTATTATGGAGAAGAAGGAGCTTCAGCAGGGATGTTGTTGAGGCAGAGTTTAGGAGACGATTACCTGGTTATAGGGACGGCTTTTGGCCGCGGTGCCGTAACTGCGGTGGAGGAGGATCCTGCCACAGGGGAAGACACTCCTCCCCATACGGTTCCAATAGATACTCTGCCTCTCCCCGGGTCATTAAATGAGCTTCTGGGAAAATCGGGAGAGAAAGTCTTTGTGACCGACCTCGGGAGGGTCAGGCCGCGATCATCACTGTCTGACTATCTTAAAGCAGGGATGCTCTTCTTTGGAGTTGGAGACTTCTTCACCGGCCGGTATATTGATCACTTCAGGTTTTACGAAGGACCTGTGGCAGGTGAATTTGACTTCATTTTTTGGTTCGATACCGTCTTTCCGCTCACCCTCCTTCAAAGTCATTCATCGGATGATTGAGGCCCGCGGAGGAGATAACCACACAGAGCTGCTTTAATCATCCGAATGCAATGAGCCTATTTACTCTCTGAGACTTTGATTTCAATAATGCTTTTCTCAATCTGCTCAATGGAGAATGGATTGGCAGAGCGCCAATGAAATTCTGAATCAATCAGCACCAGGGTAGGCCATGCCTTCATCCTTTTTCCATTATCATAAAGGCCCGGTGGCATGGCAGCGAACAGTCGGTTATCAATGTCAAACAGGAGCCTGAAGGGATAACCGGAATACTCATCCGCGGCTCTCTGCCTCCCTGCACCTTCCTCCTTGGAGATGACCAATATCTCAAGTCCATATTTCTTCTTAAGCATTTCATGGTTGGGATAAAGCGTCTCCTTCATCGATATTTTACATCCCGTACAACCGTTGAAACAGAAGAAAAGTGCAACGAGTTCTCTGTCAGAGGTAATATCAGGGTATTTCAGTGTATCGCCTTCCACATTCACAAGCTTCGCCTCAGACAACACTAACTTCATATTGATATCTTTTTCTCCTGCAGCCTGACCATTTACCGCAGCTGTTAGCATTAATGCTATGAAGAGGCCGGGAATTCCGGGTGCCGGTTTCATTCGTGACTTTTTTCAGGGTTTGTTTCTTTGCCTCTGATCCCGTCGGTGACACTGACAGGGAATTCAGGCTGTAAGAATTACAAGGGAGACTACTGAGACTATCAGTCCGGCAATCATTGGCATCGCATAGTTGCGTCGTTCTTTCTTTGCAAATGCCCATCCGAGGCTGTTAAGTGACGCATAGAACAGAGCACCGAGAGCAAAATGGACAATGGGATATGAATTTATGTCCCTGATTAACAGTATAACACCTGCGGCAATCAACAATACTCCCGTTGCCAGCTCTGCAACAATATGAAACCAGAAAAGGTTCTGGCTCTGCTTTTCCCTGACCCTGAAGAAACCTCCTGAAAGATCAATGTCCGGATTCTTGCCCAGATCCATGATCCAGATGATTAACATGGATGTTCCGGTCATAAGCAGGAAGAATGATACAATCATTATTGCAACCATAATACCCTGTATGTTTGTTATACATGCCAATTTAGCACTGAGGCGTGCACGGTCGTGTTCTTTTTCGACAACCGGAGGGTTTAGAGGGTGAAATGCCGGGCTTTTATGGCTTGAAAGCCTGATTTAGCCTGCTGCCAAATCTTCGGCTAACAGGTATTTCCTTTTCCGGATAAGCCAGTCTCGCTGACCTGGTTTCACCTGTTTCAGTCATGGAAACAAGATGGGCAATATTGATTATATAGGACTTATGAATTTGTACAAAGCCTGAGGAGGGAAGCCTTTCGAGCCATCTCTTCATGGTATGGTGCACCAGCCCGGAGAATTTTCGCGCTGAATATATTTTTGTATAGTCGCTGCATGCTTCGATGCATGTAATCTCACTTACTTTGACAAACCTGGACCCCGATCTTATTTTAACGAGTATTTGATCGTGCAAGTCCAGTTGCTCCGGCAGCTTGCCGGAATACGGGTTGCCGAGCCTTCTTATACAATTCCCAAGGCGGTCAGGCCAGACAGGCTTGAGAAGGTAATCAAGAGCATTTACCTCAAAGGCCCTTATGGCAAATTCATTATGCGCTGTGACGAAGACAACCTTGAAACCACTGTCAATTCTTTCAAGAAGGTCAAAGCCACTCTTCACTCCCAGGTCAATATCAAGAAAGACCAGGTCAGGAGTGAGAGCGGTGATCAGGTCATATGCCGCATCTGCATCAGCAGCTTCACCAATTACTTCCACCTGGGGGAAATCATTGAGCTGGCTGAGCAGTTCTGCCCTCGCAAGAGATTCATCGTCAACAATTATTGCTCTCCATATTTTCATTCCGTACCTGTTTTGAAACCGGTTCAATTCTCCGGCCGACTTAATTTATCGGTGCTGACAGTCAAACCGGCGTTTGGTGACCGGGAGATTGTTAGTGCGGGTATCTTTATCTCGGCAATAACACAATTGTTCTCTTCCCTGATGGTGAAACCAGCCTTTCCGGAGTACATTAGGTCAAGCCTGGCCTGCAGGTTTGACAGACCTGTTCCTGTCCCGGGCTTCTTCTCTTCACTATCACCGTCATGGGCATACCATAGTCTGCCGGTGTTTGTTACTGAGATATAACAGAATTCCTTCTCTGGCCTTGCTGCGATACTGATATGCACAACCCCGCTGTGGGTCTTCCGTCCATATTTGACAGCATTTTCCACCAGTGTCTGAAGTCCGAAAATGGGTATCTCGATTTCCGAGGCAGATTCGTCCGCCTCAACTGAATAACTCAGTTTATCCTCAAAGCGGATCTTTTGAATCTCAAGAAAATGAGTGACTGCGCCAATTTCCTCTTTGAGAGAAATAACTGAAAGATCGTTCCAGGAAAGAGTATACCTGAAGTAGCTTGCAAGCTCATTAACCACTGACCTCGCCAGCTCCTTATCACGATTTATCAGGGTCATGATGGAGGAGAGGGAATTAAACAGGAAATGGGGGTTTACCTGGTAACGGAGCATCTGCCACCTTGCATCGTTAAGCAGGGCTTCTGCCTTAAGGGCATTTTCATGTTCTCTTCTTGCAACAGACATATAAACTGTTATTCCATAGGCAAGCATTGCACTGAGCAGGGATGGATAGTTTGCCAGCCCCGACATAAATGAGAAGTCGACAAACTCGCCTCCTCTGAAGCCGGTGCGCATCAGTGTGTATATAATTTTTGATGCAAGTGATCCGGGAAAACAGATAAGTACCAGCAACAGCACATGCCACCATTTGAAAGCCACCTGTTTTCTCGTCAGTTCAATAAGGGAGATGAGGATCATTGCAACAATAAAGTTTGCTGTCATAAAGTAACCCAGACCCTTAATGAGGTTGTCAAATGCATATGTCATATCCGGATTCCCATTTTTGGGAACCACGGTAATGAATATTATTATTTCGATGGAATAGGTCAGGAACAACACCAGCAGTACTGATGCAGCCACTCTGATCATCAGGGGGATCTTACGGTTGTTTTTTATAAACCGGCTGGTGAAAGGCACAGGTGTCTCAGAATAGATAGCTATCAAATTTACACAATGTCTGAAATCTGTTACATCATCGGGCGGTATTTGAATAACTGAAAAAATTATCTTTGTTTTGATGGCGCCCTGCCTGATAAGATCATGGATCAAAATCCAGTTACAGAAAAAAAGAAAAAAACTCCCTTTGGACTGATCCTGCACCTTCATCCCCGTAAGGTGAGGGAGTCTACGCTGCGCTTCAGCCTCACCTTCGGACTTGGCGGCATGGCAGCACTGCTGATGGTGATACAGGTCGTTACCGGACTGCTGCTCAAATTTCATTATGAGCCCTCACCGGGGGAAGCCTATGATTCGATCCTTAACCTTCAGCAGAGCCTGCTCTTCGGAAAAATGCTACGCAACATCCATCGCTGGAGTGCACTGGCAATGGTGTGGATAGTCTTCCTTCACATGCTGCGCGTCGTCTTCACAGGCGCCTACCGCAAACCCAGGGATGTCTCATGGATACTGGGACTGGCACTGCTGATACTCGTTGTTCTTTCGAACTTCACCGGCTACCTGCTGCCCTGGGACCAGCTCTCATACTGGGCGGTGACGGTAGCCACCAGCCTGCTGTCGTATGTGCCACTGGCCGGTGAGTTCATCAGGGAGACGCTGCTCGGAGGAAAGGAGGTGGGTCAGCCCACGCTCACCAACTTCTTCAACCTTCATACAGGGATAATCCCGCTGCTGATAATAGCACTGATGGCCTGGCATTTCTGGCGGATACGCAGGGCCGGCGGTGTCATTGTTGCTGAGAAGGAGAGGGAGAGCCCCATGGTTGATACCAGGCCTCACCTTGTCAACCGTGAGTTTGTTGTGGCAGTGGTACTTCTGGCAACTATCTTTCTCATCAGCAGCCTGTTTGACGCTCCGCTGAGAGAACGAGCCAACCCGTCGTTCAGCCCCAACCCCGCCAAGGCACCGTGGTACTTCATGGGATTGCAGGAGCTGCTGATACACTTTCATCCCCTCTTTGCCGTGGTGATCTTCCCGCTGACGGTGCTGACCGCAGCCGTCTGGATGCCTTATATGAAGAGTGATGACAACAACCATGGCATATGGTTCCTCTCCGGCCGCGGGGTCAGATCGGCAAAATTCTCTCTTGCGGCAGGAGCACTCGTTACCGTGCTCTTTATCGGCCTGAGCGAGCTGCTGCCTGATCCCGAGATGCTGCTCCCGGCAGTGCCGCCTCTGATAACAACAGGACTGATACCTTTTCTGATGCTGGTGTTGGTCCTGTGGCTTTTTCTTACCTATACCCGGAGACGTTTCTCACTCAACCGGTCAGAGATGATACAGTCTGTTGTTGTGGTGATTGTCACTTCATACACAATCCTCACCTTTGCCGGCATCTTCCTCAGGGGAGAGGGGATGAACCT
>CALMRD010000152.1 GCA_937871625.1 uncultured Bacteroidales bacterium
TATTTCTGCCCAGTGGAGCCCCGCGCCAATAAAGCTGAAGATAACCAGCGTTATAGCAGAGCAGGTAGTCACAACAAATACCAGAGTCACATCGGTAAGTGTCGTGTGGCGAATAAGTCCCGTGTAGGAACGAAACACCAGACAGAACAATGCATAGACCGACGTGGCAATAAGGCCCTGATATAGGAATATCCGCAACCGGTCCTCCGGTATGTCGAAGTTGAACCGGAGCAAGTACGCCACGATGAATGCCATGAACACAACGGAGACATCCGCGGCAAACACCATCCACCGTGGCAGGGAGTGCCTGTTGAAGAAATCGAGCGTTCTCCTCCTTAAGTTAAGTATCCATTTCGGGTAAACCGTAGACATCAGATTTAATTGAGCAATATCGGGTTTTGTCTGCCCATATAATAATTTGTGTTCATCCCCTCGCGTTGCCGTCCGGGCGTGCTTCCGCCCCGTCAGTCCCAGCTGCATCTCTTCGTAATCGACTATAATCAAGCTGATTGCAACGATGTTGCAGTTTTGTCTCAGCCGATTATTTTGTCACAAGATGCCTGGTCGGACAAGGCAATGCACAAAAATTTTCAAATGTGAAATTACACAAAAGAAACGGCAGTCTCAAGCCGGCAGTATGTCGGGATGGCAATAAAATTAGCCCTCCCGCAACCTGTTACCGTCACTTTCCTTCCGCTCATCCAAGCAATTAAAACCTTAACATGCCGGAAACGTCATTTAATCAAAACCCCGTAGCTTTTGACGAAAAGCCCCAGAATTTTGATGGAAAATCGAAAAGGCAGCATCAGGGTTCATGGTCTATTATTTTTATCTTATATTTGCAGTCCGATTTGTGCAACAAATTGGGCCATTCGTCGTATAAAACTTAGTGTTAGTCAAAGAAAAAGTACTATTCGTCAAATAGCACGGGCTTATGAGATACCCCCTTTCGCTGCTCTTCTTCCTGATCACTCTTTCCGTCTCCGCGCAGACTGTACTTACTATACAGGGGCAGAGCTATACCAACTCGGACGAGACATGGACGGGAGTGATTATACCGCGAAGTTCCCCGACCACATTGACCTTTAAAAACAACTCTATCCGCTCCTCCAACATCTACGGTTACATGCTTCAGGCAGGAGATGAAACAGAGGCAGCCAATAACAACAACCTTGACGGCGCCACCATCACAGGCAACAGGTTCACCTGGACAGGCACCGATATGAAATCGATCACCCACGGACTGTTCACCGGGCATAACATCAACGTCAACATCAAGTACAATTACCTTGATCATGTCCCGATGGGCATCATCCGCAAGTCGACCACCAACATGGTAAACGCTTCCGGCGGGGTTGCATACAATATAATACGAAGCACCAATGTCGGTATTGTGGTCAAGGGGATGTCCGGTGTCAACATTTACAACAATACGCTTTACCAGGACCGGTCAACAACGGAAACAGGACGAGGACTGATAGACATTTATACCAACCAGGATGTCACCCCTGTATCGGTATCGCATAACACCAGGATATACAATAACATCTTCTATACAAAATACGGGACGGCCTGCATCAATGTGATGGACGTGGAAAGCCTTACCGGCCTTCAGTCGGACTACAATATATATTATTGTGAAACAGGATCCCCCAGGTTCAGGGTCGCAGGCAGCCTCAAGACATTCGAGGAGTGGCAGGCTATGGGCTATGATACTCACTCCAGGGTAGTCAATCCCAATTTCAAGGACTTTGTCAACTTCGTACCCGCCGCCAGGCTCGATTACGGAACCAACCTCGGGACGACATGGGCTGTAGGCCTTTCGGTGAATGCGAAGTGGGGAACAACCGATCCTGAAAAAGCCACGCAGAACGGCACCTGGCAGGTTGGTGCAATCATCTATAAGGAGGTGGTTATAGTAACACCGCCGCCAAATCAGCCTCCGGTTATCTCCCTTTCATCACCCACCAAAAGCGAAGCCTTCGTGGCGCCAGCAACCATCACTATTGACGCTGCCGCTTCCGATGCCGACGGATCAGTCACAAAGGTGGAGTTCTACAACGGAACCGTGAAACTCGGAGAAAGGACTTCCAGCCCTTTTTCGTTTACCTGGAAGGATGTGCCGGAGGGGACCTATAGCATTACCGCAGCAGCTACAGACAACGCAAATTCCAGAACGGTATCAGCAGCGGTTACTGTGGTTGTTGAAAAGGCTGCTCCTGCCATAAATCAGCTACCTGCAGTGGCTATTGTATCTCCAGGGCACAACAGCTCGTTTGAAGCCCCGGCAGCTGTCACCCTGACAGTTGAGGCCTCTGACAGCGATGGTACTATCAGCAAGGTCGAATACTTCAACGGAACGGAGAAAATCGGTGAAAGCCTTACGGCACCATGGTCCCTGTCATTTAATTTCCAGGAGTAAGGAACTTTCGAAATTACAGCCGCTGCAACTGACAACCGTAATGCAGTTACTGTTTCCGATCCTGTTAAAATATTTGTCACCCGCGAAACCGGAAGGTATCCTGACCTGATAAATCTCTTC
>CALMRD010000153.1 GCA_937871625.1 uncultured Bacteroidales bacterium
TGTTGACGTGCAGAAGGGTGGTGACATCTTCTCACTCGATATGTGGTATGGTCTTGCTACAGGCCTCTATCCCGAGACTGACTTTATTAATGATCTTGGCAATCCTGTCAGGGATCCGGTTTACGGAGATGCTGCCACCGGCGGTGACTCAAACAGCGGAGGCGTCGTTCTTGACGGCGTACTGGCTGACGGCTCAGAGAACACAAAACGTGTAACCGGCGGAAATTACAGGCTCTTCGGATATGCCAGGAACCCGAATGCAGGATATGTTTACGATGCATCATATGTCAAACTCCGCGAACTTAGCCTGACATACGATCTTCCCAGGGCACTTATGGCCAAGACATTCATTTATGGTGCTTCAATAGGTTTTGTAGGATCAAACCTTTGGATCATTCATAAGAATCTTCCATATGCTGATCCTGAAGCCAGCCAGAGTGCAGGCAATATTCAGGGATGGCAGAGCGGTGTAATGCCAACCACACGGAATTTCGGTTTCAATGTTAAAATCCAATTCTAATAATGAAAATTATGAAAAAGAAATATTTAATATTATTGGTGTTGGTTGCGTCTTTCACAGCCTGTACCGATAAATTCGAGGAATTCAATACTGATGTAAAGAATCCTGCCATTGTCGAGGGCGAGTCTCTGTTCAGCAATGCCCAGCGCCTTCTGGCACGTGCTATCTCATCCACAAATGTTAACCTTAACATCTTCAAGCTGATGGCTCAGTACTGGACGGAGTGTACCTATATTGATGAGGCAAACTACGACCTGGTCAACAGGAGCATTCCGGACAATATATTCGAACAGTATTATCAGGGTGTACTAAAAGACCTGCAGGAGGCGGCGATGCTCATTGAGGCTACCCAGCCGGAAGCCGGCGAGGACGTAGCCACACATGAGGCGGAGCAAGCTAACAAGCTGGCCATCATTGAGCTGTTGAACGTCTATGCATTTCAGCAACTGGTAGACATCTTCGGTGATGTGCCATATACCGACGCCCTGGATATTGAAATGCTTTCTCCGAAATATGATGATGCCGCAACCATTTATGGTGACCTGATAACCAGGATCGATGCTGCTCTTGGTGATATGGATGATTCGGAGGATAGCTTCGGATCAGCAGATCTGATCTACGACGGAGAAGTCGGGCAATGGATTAAGTTTGCCAACTCGCTGAAGCTGAAGATAGCGATCACAATGGCTGATGCCAACTCCACGCTTGCAAAGAGCACGGCAGAAGCTGCAGTTAACGGAGGGGTATTCGCATCCAATGATGATAATGCACTCTTCCCGTTCCTCTCAGCCACTCATACCAATCCTCTTTATGAGGATCTGGTGCAGAGCGGAAGGAACGACTTTGTTCCTGCAAACACCATTGTTGATATCATGAACGATCTGGAAGACCCAAGGAGGCCCTTCTACTTTACGACTATCGGTGGCGTATACCTTGGAGGCGACTATGGTTATGAAAGCCCCTACAGCCTATATTCACATATCCCTAATGCAATTGCTGCTCCGAATTTCAAGGGTATTCTCATGACCTACGATGAAGTTCTCTTCTACATGGCCGAGGCAGCCGAAAGAGGCTTCTCAGTTGGAAATAATGTCGGCGCCCTGTACGGCGATGCTATCAAAGCATCAATATTGTTCTGGGGCGGTACGGAAACGGAGGCCAATGCTTACGTAGCCAAGCCAGACGTACATTATGCAACTGCTTCCGGTACCTGGAAACAAAAACTCGGAACACAGGCGTGGATTGCATTCTATACGCGCGGACTGGAGGGTTATACGATGTGGAGACGCATGGATTACCCGATATTCAATATAGGGTCGCTGATTACCACTTATGATGAGATCCCGATAAGATTTCCATACCCGGTCAGTGAGCAGACATTGAACAAGGCAAGTTATACCGCAGCCGCTGCAGCTATCGGAGGAGACCTGATTTCAACACCAATTTTCTGGGACGTAAACTGAGAATAGTATACGGGCGACCGATCATCTGGTGACCTTATTATTAAGAGGCTGTCTGTTCCCGGGCAGCCTCTTTTGATTTGCCAGGTATCCCTCAACATTAAAGCAAAATGTTGTACTTTGCATAGTATTTTTTAAGGATACATATTGGACAGTAAAAAATGAAACCGCCTGAAAGGGGTAGAATTGACAGCCTGAATATATTCAAGGGAGATACACTTGCCTGGTTATGCTTCCCGTTGCTTCTGCTGGGGCTGATGCAGTCTGTTGTTGCACAACATAATTTCAATATTTCAGATCCCGTTTACGGGTCTGATCCCATGATTATAAACGGCAGATACTACAGTTTTTTCCTTCCCTCAAGAACAGAGGGCAACCAGTATCTTACAGATCCCCGCTTCGATACAGGCTCAGTGACAGTCCGGGGTACTACATACTCAGACCTGCTACTGAATTATGATATATATAATCAGCAACTCCTGCTTAAATTTAGTACTCCTTCAGGAGCAGATAACCTGATTATTATTTCTGAAGCATGGCTGGAGGGATTCAGTTTCAAGGGGATGATCTTCAGCCTTATTCCTCTTCAGGATACTGTAAAGCAGATATTTCAGATCGTCGGCGATGGTCATGCCAGGATAGGGTATCTGTGGAGGAAGGATCTTAAGCCTGACAGTTTTTACGGTGCACGTTACTATTCATTCTCACTGCCAAGGAGAGAGATGAACATCCTTGATGGGAATAGCATAGGCAGATACCGGAACAACAAGACCTTCTGCGAGGCTCTGGATGAGAGGAGCAGAAGAGCCGTAAGGGAATATCTTACCAGGCGCCGGATCAATGTTAAGAGAGCTGCCGACGGTACCATGGGTGAGGTGATGAGTTTTTACAATTCCATCAGAGAAGAGTGAAGTCAAGACTATTGATCATATGGTTAATTGTTATTGCATTCCTGCCGCAGCTTGCGGCCCAGGAAAAAACCATGGACTGTCATCTGAAGAACAGTACATTTAAGGAATTTTCCAGGTTGGTCTTTGACCATACCGGAGTAAGAATTTTCTACCGTGACGAGTGGGTAGATAAGCTCAAAATAACTCTTGATGCAGACTCAGTTGCTGTTTCGGAGGCCCTGACCCGTATTCTGTCAGGGTCAAACCTGAAGGTCTCCGAATGGTATGGTGACCTGGTTGTGCTGCCAGGAGAGGGACTTCTTACGGAGCTTCCCGCATATGCTCAGATAGCTGACAAAGACGTTCTGCCGCTCAAAAAGAAAGAGGCAATGACTGCCAGTGAAGAGCGTTACCTGACAGGCAGGGGGTCAGGGGTTACGCAGACAATAATCATTGGCAGGGCTGGAGAAAATGTAGCCAACAACAGGGTTAAGGCGCTCGGGCGGGTCATTGACGAAGAGACAGGGGAGCCTCTGCATTTTGTTGCAGTTTATATCTCTGAAGCCAAAACAGGAGTTGTCACGGATGTGAACGGCTTTTTCAACCTTACGCTCATGCCGGGAACCTATAACGTGCAGATTGAATTCCTCGGTTATGCGAGAAAGCAATACATGTTCGAAGTCTATTCCGACGACAGTTTTGTCCTCCGGATCAGAAAGACCGCTGTTGAATTAAAGGAGATAGTTGTAAGCGGCGAACGACATGCGAATATACGTGCCAAAGAACCCGGGTTTGATCAGGTTTCAATGAAATCAATTAAGACGTTACCCATGCTGATGGGGGAGCGTGACATAATTAAGATCTCTGCAACTCTTCCGGGGATTGTCACTGTTGGTGAAGGAACGGCAGGGATCAATGTCCGTGGCAGCAGTTCAGACCAGAATGGATTTTATTTCAACAAGATACCTGTTTACAACACCTTTCATCTGTTTGGGTTCTTCCCGGCGTTCAATTCTGACATCATCAGGGACCTCTCTATTTACAAGGGATACGTTCCGGCAAAGTATGGAGGAAGGCTTGCTTCGGTTTTCAATGTAACATCCCGGCAGGGCAACAGAAAGCGGTTCACCGTCCACGGAGGGATCAGTCCTGTAAGTGCCAACCTGGTATTTGAAGGTCCATTGAAGAAAGACACCAGTTCATTCCTGTTCAGTGCACGTTCATCTTATTCCGACTGGATCCTTACGAGAATCAAAGATCCGACCATCAGTAATAGCAGTGCCGGCTTCAACGATTTTTCATTTGGAATAAACCGGGATTTCCGAAGGACACAGCTCTCAATGTTCCTCTACCGGAGTTATGATCGTTTCAGTCTGGCCGACTTAAACAGCTATGACTATTTCAATAATGGCGCATCAATCATTCTCGGCCATAATTATACCAACGCTCTCCGTGGTGAGGTCTCCCTGGCGGGTTCACAGTATGGTTTCTCAACCATTGACAGGCAGCAGCCTCCGTCAGCTTACCGGCATGCCTATAAAATGGGGCATTATGAAATACGTGCCGACTTCAGGCATGTGTTGAATGAGAAGAGTACTCTTGAATACGGGTCCGAGATGATTTTCTACCTGCTTGACAGGGGAGCGGTCTTGCCGTACGGCGAAATGTCATTGAGAAACAGGATTGATCTTGGCGTCGAAAGAGGGATCGAAAATTCACTTTTTATTACTCATCAGTACGATATTTCAAGCAGGATAAATCTGAATCTGGGGATCAGATATATGCTATATAATCCTGTCGGCCCCACCTCAACCTGTAAATATACCGAAGGGGCGCCACGGGATCCGAGATATGTTGAAGACACACTGATCTTCGGCAGGAACAGTATCATCAGGTGGTATCATGAACCTGAGATACGTGCTTCACTGAACTTTGAAACCGACAGGGAGGGTTCCGTTAAGCTCTCATTCAACCAGATGCATCAGAACCTGTTTATGCTCAATACCATCACAACGGTGGCTCCTGATACTCAATGGAAGCTTGCTGATTATCATCTTCTTCCCTCCAAAAGTAACCAGTGGTCTGCCGGGCTGTTCCGTACTCTTCCGAAAAGTGGTCTCGAATTCTCGGCTGAAGCTTTTCTGAAGCTGACCCGCAACTACTCAGAATTCAGGGACGGAGCTGACTTTCTTAGCGATGATCCGGTTGAGACCGCGGTCTTGCAGGGGAATCACAGGGCCTATGGCCTTGAGCTTTACATCAAACGCAGCAGACGTAAGCTTGAGGGATGGATTTCGTATACCTGGTCAAGGTCCTTTATACAGGTAGATGGCAATCACTCATGGTTCAAAATCAACAACGGAGAGGTATATCCTTCTAACTTCGACATACCTCATTCACTGACTGCCGTCCTGAACTATTATTTCACCAGGCGCATCTTCTTATCCTCAATACTGACATACCAGACCGGAAAACCGGTCACGTACCCTGAGTCGGCTTATTATGCTGATGGTTCGCCCTATCTCGATTATTCAAAGCGGAATTACTACCGTATCCCTGATTATTTTCGCGCAGATTTTTCCCTCACCCTGGAGGGGGATCTGAGGAAGAATAAATTCCTCCATAACTCTTTCGTGCTAAACCTCTACAATGCTACCGGGCGTGATAATGCCTATTCCGTTTACTACCGGACTCAGAACGGCATGATCAGAAGTTATAAGTATTCCGTCATTGGTGTGCCTGTTTTTACAGCCACATGGGTTTTTAAACTTGGAAACTATGTGTCGGATTAACATTGTAAGGGTCTTGCCGGTCATACTATGTATGATTCCGTCGTGCATCACACCCTATCAGCCTGACATTTCCCCGGAGGCTGTAAATAAATATGTAGTCTTTGGAGCGATAAATAGTAGTTCTGAATATCAGACGGTTACGGTCTCAATGGCTTCTCCGGTAAGTGATCCGCAGTTTATACCAGTATCGGGTTGTGCAGTGCGCATATCGGATGATAAAAAGAACCAGTTCGCAATGCAGGAGTCTCATGAAGAACCGGGAGTTTACGGAGTTCATATTGACAGTGAGTATCTCACTCCAGGAAAGTCGTTTAAGATCGAAATCATAACTCCGGACGGCACATCCATACAATCTGATTTTGACCGGATGCCCCCTTGCCCTGATGTAGGAGAAATATACTATGAAATTGATGAGATTGTTTCAGAGTATACGGGTCAACCGGAAAAGGGCATTCGTTTTTATGTCGATCTTGATGCAACAGGATTCACAAGCCGGTTTTTCAAATGGGACATTACCGAGACATGGGAATACCGGGTCGACTATCCCAGGGAGTGGTATTATGACGGTACTGTTCATCACATTTACCCGGCAGACTATTCCCGGAAAGTCTGCTGGCTGACACAGGGGGTAAAGGAGATATATACACTTTCAACAACCAATCTGCAGGAGAACAGGTACAGTAAATTCCCGCTCAATTTTGCAAGCAGTCATACGTCAAGACTTATTTACGGATACAGCCTGCTGATTGAACAGGCAGCCCTCAGTGAAGAGGCCTACTCCTACTGGGATCAGATGCGGATCAACGGAACAGGACTTGGTGGCCTGTATGAAAGACAGCCTCTCTCAATCGCCGGTAACCTCCACAATATGGCTTACCCTGATCAGGAAGTCCTTGGTTTTTTCAGTGCCGAAACTGTCAGATCGAAGCGTATCTTTATCAGTGAGGTTCCGGGTCTTGAGATCGAATATATAGGATACTGCACCCCGGTACTCCTCGAACATGGTTTTGCCGAGATCACACCCTCAGATTACCCTGCCTGGCTAATGGGGGATGCAAATAACTACGACATGATACTGTTAAGTGACGATTGCGTAGATTGTCTCTATTACGGCGGTTCAAATATCAAACCTGATTTCTGGCCTTATTGAGATGAATAATCGTATCCTTCAGATATTATTGCTGATTATGCTGCCTGTCAGTTCGGGATTTTCCGGCAGGCAGATGAACATCACATCCCCTGGTGAGAGCGTAATCTTGTTCTCTGACCGTAATCTTTACATCGCCGGAGAACCAATTTACTTTTCTGCCTTTCTCCTCAGGGGTGAAGAGATGGCTGATACACTTCAGAGCAGGGTGCTCTATTGTGAACTTATCACACCAGAGGGGGGCAGGATATCGGCAGGCAAGTTCCTGGTTGAAGATTCGCATGCATCAGGATCTCTCACTCTGCCGGGCGATATGATGACCGGTACATACTATTTGCGTGCATATACGAGATTTATGCGCAATTACGGACCTGGCTACTATCCATACATTGGCATCAAAATAATATCTCCTCAACGTAATGAGGTTCAGGAAGCTAACCATGGCACAGAAGTAAAGGAAAGCCTCACTGATGGAGACAACCTGTATCATTCAGACAACCCTCTCAGTATCACTACAGACAAATCATGCTATGCTCCTCGCGACTCCATGCACATTTTCCTGGAGGCCGATTTGACATCCGGCTCTTCCCTGAGAGGCTTGTGTCTGTCAGTAGTGCCTGAGGCATCAGTATTTTACGGTTTTACGCGGCCGCAGATGAGTGATCTGGTTATTTCAGACAGATACCATAATATTGAAAGCCGCGGTATCTCTGTTACCGGCACCCTTACAGAGCATACTACCGGCAGGTCACTGCCTTACAAGAGAGTCAGTTTGTCAATTCTGGGTGAAGAGAAGGACTTTATGGCCATGCATACAGACTCTGCCGGTCGCTTCTTCTTTTCCCTGCCTGACAACAGTGGGGCAAAGGATCTTTTCCTGTGTCCTGAAAAGGCAGCCGGGCCTGATTCTAAAATATTGGTGGATAACGACTATTGCACAGTCCCTGTCACTCTCTCTACCGGTAAATTTGAACTTTCAGCAGAGGAACGCGAAGCTGCATTCAGGATGGCTCTAAATGAGCAACTTGAAGCTTATTTTCACATTGATACGGTTCAGCAGGTTTACTCTGAACCAAGGGGAAGCCGGGCATTTTACGGAATCCCTGATGATATCCTGGTCCTTGATGATTACATTGAGTTGCCAACACTTGAAGAATACTTCAATGGATTGCCTACTATGGTCAGGGTCAGGAGAAGCAAAGGGGAGAAGTATTTCAAGGTGATTGGCACACAGGCCGGCCTGAATAACTTTGACCCGCTTCTGCTTGTAGATCTGGTTGCGGTGGATGACCCGGCAAGGGTCCTTGCGGTGAGTCCTTCAAAAATATCCCGGATAGAAGTTATCAATCAATTGTACCTGAAGGGCGATGAGACCTTCGGGGGGATTATAAGCATAATATCCCGTCATGGCGATTTTGCGGGAATTGACCTTCCCGGGTCGGGGATTTTTTTAAACTATGGCTTTCTGGCCGGGGAGGCCCTTCCCATCGGGCAAGATCCAATGACGGAAGATTGTCCGGATACCAGAAATACCCTTTTCTGGGATCCGAATTTAAGACTTGCCGATGACAAACCTGCGCAGGTGTCACTGACGGTGCCCGATACGCCGGGAAGGTATCTTGTCATCCTTGCCGGAGTCAGCTCTGACGGAGAAAGGATAATTCAGTCATTGCCATTTGAGGTAAGAAAATAATTGTCTGGTTACGCCGGCTTCCTTACAGTCCCCTGCCCCTGACTATTGTGCCGAGGGTGTAGTATATGATCTTCAGGTCGAGGAAGAGGGATACATTCTCAAGGTACAGCAGGTCATATTCCAGCCTTTCGAGCATAGTGTCTATGTCGGAGGCATATCCCAGCTTGACCTGTCCCCAGCATGTGATACCGGGCTTCACTGCCAGTACCCTGTTATAGTGCGGCGCCTGTTCCCTGATCATTTCAATGTAGTGTCTCCGCTCAGGCCTCGGGCCCACCAGTGACATCTCGCCCCTGAGGACGTTGATGAAGTTGGGTATCTCGTCAAACCTGTGCTTTCTCATGAACCGTCCGAGGGGGGTAATACGTTTGTCTCCTCTGATTGCCAGTTGGGGCCCGTCAGCTTCAGCACCCTCCTCCATCGACCTGAACTTGTATATCATGAAGGGCTGGCCGTAACGGCCGATCCTCTCCTGCCTGAAGATAACGGGACCTTTCCCTGATCTCCTGATAAGGATGGCCAGTACAGCCATCAGAGGAGAGAGGAGCACAAGGGCTGTCGCCGCCAGCGAGTAATCGAGCAGCAGCTTGATCATCTGCTGCCAGTGTGGCATCTCCCGGTATGAGACCCTCAACAGTGGTGTGGCGTAGATGGGCCCGGCCTCCACGTGGCCGGCAATGATCTGTCTCATCGATGGCACTGCCTTTACCAATACATCGCGGAAGCAGATGCTGTTTACCAGGCTCTCCACCCTGTCATACTCGTTTTCCTCAAGCGCCAGGATGACTTCATCAATATCATGTTGCTCAATTATCTCCACAATATCTTCCCCCCCGCCAAGCCATGGCACCTTGCCGGCCAGCGACTTACCCTCCGCACCGTCGATACTTACATAGCCGGCAAGGAGGTTTCCTGCCGGCATCTTTTCACCGGTGATCTCGCTGATCAGCCTGTCAGCCTTGCCGTTGCTTCCTGCTATCAGTGTGCGGAATCCTGCCTCACGCCTGTGGATCTTCCCGGAGACAATAGAGGTGATTGCGAACCGGGGCAGCCATGTCAGCAGGAACTCCAGGGCGAAGAGAACCATGAATGACCTGTAATAGGTGGAGTAGTCTCCCACCGCATCGTCAAGCACCAGCACAAAGAAGAGGATAACCACCGCGGCCAGGGTTATAACCAGCGATTTGCCGAGCTCCAGGAGCCGGGAGCGGCGGAGGGTGTCCGAATAGAATCCCGCCATGGCAAACACAAAGAGGTAAAAAAGCGGAATGAGAAGGATCCCGAGATAGAACTTGTTGCCCAGCTCCATCTGGAAGTATTCGCCATAAAGCCTTGTCTCAATGAAATACTTTCGGAAAAGATAAAAGAGACCCCAGGCGATGGCTGATCCGGTGAAGTCAGAAAGAATATATGCGAGTCTTATTCTGCGGGCGAATTTTTTCATCAGGTGAGGCAAGCGATATGCAAAGATATCTGTTATTTTTAGACCAAAATCATTCAGCAGTGACAGAAGAGTCGTTTGAAGCCAGGGGTAAAAGAAGTAAGCTGATAGAAGAGT
This sequence comes from uncultured Bacteroidales bacterium, assembly GCA_937871625.1. GTDB lineage: Bacteria > Bacteroidota > Bacteroidia > Bacteroidales > VadinHA17 > SR-FBR-E99. Next base: position 10,061 of record CALMRD010000153.1, read on the forward strand.
TGCGTTCCAAAGGCATCAGTGATGAGAGGGTGCTGGAGGCCATGAACAGGGTGCCGCGCCATATATTTATGGATGACGCCTTCCTGAAACATGCATACCAGGATAAGGCCTTTCCCATCTCGGCAGGGCAGACCATCTCGCAGCCTTATACTGTTGCCGTCCAGACGATACTGCTCAATGTCGGGAAGAGGGACAGGGTCCTGGAGATAGGCACCGGATCGGGCTACCAGGCCGCCATACTGGCGGAGCTGGGGGTGAAGGTATATACCATTGAGAGGCAGCGGGAGCTCTACCGGAAGGCACAGGCTATGCTCAGCAGCATGGGTTACCGCATACACTGTTTCCTGGGCGATGGCTATGAGGGGCAGCCGCAGTACGGACCCTATGACGGAATAATCATCACGGCAGCGACAGCCGAAGTGCCTGAAAAGCTGCTGAAGCAGCTGCGCATAGGGGGGAGGCTGGTGGTGCCCCGCGGAGAACGGGATTCACAGGTGATGACGCTCTATACCCGCACAGGCGAAGATGACTGGGAGATCTCAACCCACGGCTATTTCGTCTTTGTGCCGATGCTCAAGGGCATTGCCAACGGCAATAACAGATGACACTGCCATGAAGATATACAAAGAGGTTTTTTCTCCTATCGCAGTAAACACCTATATTGTTTCGGGAGATGATTCAGGATGCATAGTTATCGACTGCGGCTGTTACGGCAGGAGTGAGGAGAAGAGGCTGGAGCAGATGCTTGCCGACACAGGACTGGAGCCGATGATGCTGCTGAACACCCACTGCCACCTTGACCACCTCTTCGGAAACCGCTTCATGCTGGAGAGGTATGGTCTCCGCACATGGTTTCATGAGGGCGATATTCAGAACCAGTTCAACGCGCCGAAGCATGCCCTCATGTTCGGCCTCTCCATGGAGGAACCCCCTGAGCCTGCGGGGTATCTGGCCGACGGTGAGGTGGTGACGGCTGCCGGAGTGAGCTTTAAGGTTTTGGCTGTACCCGGGCATTCACCAGGAGGGATAGCCTTCTACTCGGAGAAGAACGGGGTTGTCTTCACGGGTGATGCTCTCTTTGCCGGCAGTATCGGTCGTTCCGACCTGCCCGGAGGCAATCATAGGCAGCTGATCGAAAGCATCAGGCAAAGGCTTTTTACCCTGCCTCCTGAAACCGTCGTATATTCGGGTCACGGACCTGAGACTACCGTCGGCCGTGAGATTGGCAGCAACCCGTTTTTTACCTGAACATGATGAATATGCTTTTTTTCTCTCCTGCTTTCTGTTAATTTCGCCCGGTATCCCTGAAATAAATCAATAGTAATCATATTATGACCACCGATAACTTTGTTGACCGTCACATCGGGCCGCGTGAGAGCGATGCCGCTGAGATGTGCAAAACCATTGGAGTAGATACAGCGGAGGAGCTGATTGAACAGACCGTTCCGGCTTCGATAAGGCTTGACAGACCTCTCAACCTGCCTCCGGCTATGAGTGAGCAGGAGTATCTCTCGCACCTCAGGAAACTGGGCAGTCTCAACAGGCAGTATCGCTCTTTTATCGGGCAGGGTTATTATGGTGTGGCGGTGCCGCCTGTGATCGTACGCAATGTGCTGGAGAACCCCGCATGGTATACCTCCTACACTCCGTACCAGGCTGAGATATCGCAGGGCAGGCTGGAGGCGCTGCTCAACTTCCAGACCATGGTGACAAGCCTCACGGCCATGGATATTGCCAATGCCTCACTGCTTGACGAAGCCACTGCCGCAGGCGAGGCCATGCTAATGATGTTCGGTGCCCGGTCGAGGGAGAAGGTAAAGGCCGGTGCAAACCGTTTCCTGGTTGATAACTCGGTCTTCCCGCAGACGCGTGACGTGCTCATCACACGTGCCGCACCCATGGGGATAAAGACAGAGTTTGGCGACTATTCCGGTTTTGAGGCTGACGACACTGTTTTCGGAGTGCTGGTCCAGTATCCTTCTGCCAGCGGTGAGATACGCGACTACCGTGAGATGGTCGAAAAAGCACATGGTGCAGGGGCGCTGGTGGCCGTCGGTGCCGACCTGATGAGTCTCGCACTGCTGACGCCTCCCGGGGAGTGGGGTGCCGACATAGTGTATGGCTCCAACCAGCGTTTCGGGCTGCCGATGAGTTACGGCGGTCCTCATGCCGGCTTCTTCGCCACCAGGGATGAGCTGAAGCGCAGCATGCCGGGCCGCATCATCGGCGTCTCCGTCGACGTGCACGGCAACCATGCACTGCGCATGGCCCTGCAGACACGCGAGCAGCATATCAAGCGTGAGCGCGCCACCTCTAACATATGTACTGCCCAGGCACTGCTGGCAACCATGTCAGGAATGTATGCCCAGTATCACGGCCCGGAAGGCATCAGGCGCATAGCCATGCATATCTTCTCCACGGCATGTACACTTGCAAAGGCACTGCGCGAACTGGGTTATACCATAAGACATGACCAGTTCTTTGATACCATTCGTGTTCAGGCTGTCCCGGGCGTTACCGCTGACATGATTGAGAAGGTCGCCCTGGGGAGGGGTATAAATCTCTGGTACCAGTGCGGCAACTGCGCCGTCATAAGCACAGATGAGCTCACCACGCTGAAGGAGATAAATGATATTGTCTCAGTATTTGCCGAGGCAGCAGGCAAAAAGAGAGAGGAGGTGACAGCTCTCTGTGACTGCTTCTGCATAGACGAAAAATTCAAGCGTACATCGCCCTACCTGCAGGAGCGCACCTTCAACAGCTATCACAGTGAGACCGACATGATGCGCTACATCAAGATGCTGGAGCGCAAGGACTTCTCCCTGGCCAACGGCATGATACCACTGGGATCATGCACCATGAAGCTCAACCCTGCGGCCTCCATGTTTGCAATGAGCTGGCCGGAGTTCGCGAACATACATCCCTTCGTCCCTGCCAGCCAGGCCGAGGGGTATCACAGGCTGATGGAGGAGCTGGGTGAGGCGCTGAAGGAGATCACCGGTTTTGATGCGGTCTCGTTCCAGCCCAACTCCGGTGCTGCGGGAGAATATAGCGGGCTGATGGTCATCAGACAGTATCACATAAGTCGTAATGAAGGTCACCGCAATGTGGCTCTGATACCCTCCTCCGCTCACGGTACCAACCCGGCAAGCGCAGCCATGGCAGGCATGAAGGTGGTTGTGGTGGAGTGCGATGAACATGGCAACATCAGTGTTGAAGATCTGAGGAAGAAGGCCGCTGAGAACCGTGACAGCCTCAGTGCGGCGATGATCACCTATCCTTCAACGCACGGTGTGTTTGAAGAGGCCATCGTGGAGATGATCGGCATCATTCACGAGAACGGAGGACTGGTCTATATGGACGGTGCCAACATGAACGCACAGGTGGGGCTGACCAGCCCCGGCCATATAGGAGCCGACGTGTGCCATCTCAACCTGCACAAGACATTTGCCATCCCCCATGGCGGAGGCGGACCGGGCATGGGACCCATTCTCTGCAACAGTAAGCTGGCAGAGTTTCTCCCTTCTCATCCGGTGGTGAAGACCGGTGGCAGCCACGGAATTACAGCTGTTTCGGCAGCACCGTTCGGCAGTGCTCACGTACTGACCATCAGCCATGCCTATGTGATGATGCTGGGCGCCGAAGGACTGACGAAATCAACGGTATATGCCATACTCAATGCCAACTACCTGGCAGCTGCACTGAAAGAGAGGTTCAAAGTACTTTACACAGGCGCCAACGACCGCTGTGCCCATGAGATGATACTTGACTGCCGTGGCTTCAAGGATGCCGGGGTGGATGAGTCAGATATAGCCAAGAGGCTCATGGATTACGGTTTTCATGCACCTACCCTGTCATTCCCTGTGCACGGCACCCTGATGGTTGAGCCGACAGAGTCAGAGCCAAAGGCAGAGCTCGACAGGTTCATTGATGCCATGAGAAACATATGGCAGGAGGTAGAGGAGATAAGGAAGGGTAAGGCAGACAGGGAGGATAACGTGCTCAAGAATGCACCCCATACGGCCGCTTCGGTTATCTCCGACGGATGGAGTCATGCCTATCCGCGTGAGAAAGCTGCCTATCCGCTTCCATGGATCGCCGAGAACAAATTCTGGCCTTCATCAGGCAGGGTTGACAACGGCTACGGAGACCGCAACCTCGTATGCTCATGCGCACCCATTGATTCGTACAGATTCGAAACGTTGAGCTTCGGTACGGAATAATTGACTATATTGTGACAATGCCCTGACAGGGCCTGACATCATCGTGACGGCGGTGCATGTCCGCCGCATCGTTTTATATATTCAAAAGAGAGATGGATACCATTCATAAATATGAGATGGGAATCGTGGGCAACTGCTCATTCCTGGCCTATATCAACAAGAGTGCTGATGTAACATGGATGTGTCTGCCCCGTTTTGACAGCAGCTTCCTCTTCGGTTCACTGCTTGACGGCAAGAAGGGAGGAGAGTTTTCCATCAAACCCTCAGGCGATAACTTTTATACCTTTCAGGAGTATATTCGTAATACCAACATCCTTACCACCGAATTCAACACTGACGACGGCAAGTTCAGGGTTACGGACTTTGCTCCCAGGTTTTACCAGTATGACCGCTACTACCGGCCACTGATGCTTATACGCAAGATTGAGCCGATTGAGGGCAATCCGTTTATCAATGTCAGGTGCGAGCCGGTAGGGAGTTACGGTGCTTTCAGGCCCGAAATCGTTGCAGGCAGCAACCATATCAGGTTTCTGAATCTCGAGTCGCAGGTCAGGCTGACAACCAACATTCCTCTCACCTACATTGTCAATAACCAGTCTTTCCTTCTGAATGACACCTGTTACCTG
>CALMRD010000154.1 GCA_937871625.1 uncultured Bacteroidales bacterium
CTCCCTGTTACCCCTCTTTATCTTGCCGTAGGTCACCTCGCCGTCGATCTCCGTGACGATAGCGGGGTTCGACGGGTTACGAGCCTCGAACAGCTCCGTTACGCGCGGCAGACCACCGGTGATGTCGCCTGATTTGCCAACGGCCCTCGGGATCTTCACGATAGTGTCGCCGGCCACAACATGCTTGTTGAGGTCAGTCACCAGGTGTGCTCCCACGGGCAGGTTGTAGGATTTGATCTCCTCACCCTCGGGTGACATGATCTTGATAGTCGGGTTCTTCGTCTTGTCACGGCTCTCAATGATAACCTTCTCCTTGAATCCTGTCTGCTCGTCCGACTCCTCACGGAAGGTCACCCCTTCTATCAGGTAGTCAAAGGCCACCTTACCGGCCACCTCGGAGATAATGACTGCATTGAATGGATCCCATTCGCAGATGAGGTCACCCTTGTTCACCTCCTGGTTAGGCTTGATATACAGTTTGCTGCCGTAAGGTATGGTATGTGTCGTCAGGGCTATCCCGGTGGTTTTGTCAATGATGCGCAGTTCGCCCAGGCGTCCGATAACGATATCGATCTTTCCCTTCTCCGGGTCTTTCCTGCTGACAGTTCTCACCTCCTCTATCACCGCTACACCGCCATACCTGGCCACAAGGCTTGATTCGGTGGTGATGTTTGATGCGGTACCTCCGACGTGGAATGTACGCAGTGTCAGCTGTGTGCCGGGCTCCCCGATACTCTGTGCGGCGATCACGCCCACAGCCTCGCCCTTCTGTACCATTCTTCCTGTTGCCAGGTTACGTCCGTAGCACTTGGCGCAGACGCCCTTCTTTGATTCACAGGTGAGCACCGAACGTATCTCTACCTGCTCTATGGGCGAGTCTTCGATACGGTTGGCAACATCTTCCGTTATCTCCTCCCCGGCCTCGATGATCAGTTCGCCGGTAAGAGGATTGTATATGTCATGAACAGTGGTGCGGCCGAGGATCCTGTCATAAAGTGACTCAACGATCTCCTCATTGTTCTTGATGGCCGTAGCCACCAGCCCGCGCAGCGTTCCGCAGTCCTCCTCATTGATGATCACATCCTGTGATACGTCAACAAGACGGCGCGTCAGGTATCCTGCGTCAGCGGTCTTGAGGGCGGTATCGGCAAGACCCTTACGGGCACCGTGTGTTGAAATGAAGTACTCGAGCACCGACAGTCCCTCCTTGAAGTTCGAGAGAATGGGGTTCTCGATGATCTCTGAGCCTGAAGAGCCGGACTTCTGCGGCTTGGCCATAAGACCCCTCATGCCTGAGAGCTGGCGTATCTGCTCCTTGGAGCCCCTGGCGCCGGAGTCAAGCATCATATATACCGAGTTGAAGCCCTGCTTGTCGGTTGACAGCTGCTTCATGAGACTCTGTGTAAGACGTGCGTTGACATGGGTCCAGATATCGATGATCTGGTTGTACCTCTCATTGTTGGTGATAAATCCCATGCTGTAGTTCGCCAGCACCTCCTCCACCTGTTCATAGCCCTCCTGCACGAACATCTCCTTCTCCTTCGGGATGATGACGTCGTCAAGGTTGAATGAGAGTCCTCCGGTGAAGGCCATACGGAAGCCCAGGTCCTTGATGGCATCAAGGAAGTCGGCCGTCTTGGCGGTACCGGCTTTCTTGAGCACGTTTCCGATGATGTCCCTCAGTGATTTCTTGGTCAGAAGCTCATTGATGAATCCCACCTCTTCGGGAACGAACTCATTGAAGAGCACCCGTCCCACCGTTGTCTCTATTATGTGGTTAACCTTCTGGCCGTCAACCATATCATCGACCTTTACCCTGATGATGGCATGGAGGTCTATCCTGTTTTCGTTGAATGCTATCCGAACCTCTTCAGGTGAATAGAAGACAGTGCCCTCTCCCTTGACCTTGATGGATTCGGTACTCTTGCGGGCTTTGGTGATGTAGTATAGCCCCAGAACCATATCCTGTGACGGTACCGTGATGGGTGCTCCGTTTGCAGGGTTGAGGATGTTATGTGAAGCCAGCATGAGCATCTGTGCCTCGAGTATGGCAGCGTTGCCCAGCGGCAGGTGAACAGCCATCTGGTCACCGTCGAAGTCGGCGTTGAACGCCGTACAGACGAGCGGATGGAGCTGTATGGCCTTGCCCTCGATGAGCTTGGGCTGGAAAGCCTGGATGCCCAGCCGGTGCAGCGTCGGAGCACGGTTAAGCATCACGGGATGTCCCTTGAGAACATTCTCGAGGATATCCCATACCACCGGATCCTTGCGGTCAACGATCTTCTTCGCACTCTTTACCGTCTTGACTATGCCGCGCTCGATGAGCTTGCGTATGATAAAGGGTTTGTAGAGCTCAGCCGCCATGTCTTTGGGAATACCAGTCTCATGAAGCTTGAGCTCCGGACCCACGACGATCACCGAACGTGCCGAATAGTCGACCCTCTTTCCAAGCAGGTTCTGACGAAAACGTCCCTGCTTGCCCTTGAGGCTGTCAGAGAGTGACTTCAGGGGCCTGTTGGCATCGGTCTTGACGGCATTGGCCTTGCGTGAGTTGTCAAAAAGTGAGTCAACAGCCTCCTGCAGCATCCTCTTCTCATTGCGGAGGATCACTTCGGGGGCCTTTATCTCAATTAGTCTCTTCAGACGGTTGTTGCGTATTATCACCCTCCGGTAGAGGTCGTTAAGGTCGCTGGTCGCAAACCTGCCGCCATCAAGCGGAACGAGAGGCCTCAGTTCAGGCGGTATGACCGGAACGATCTTCACTATCATCCACTCAGGCCTGTTGATGTTCTTAGACTCCCTGAATGCCTCGACAACCTGCAGCCTCTTCAGTGCCTCGCTCTTACGCTGCTGTGAGGTCTCTGAGTTGGCACGGTGACGGAGGGAATATGAAAGCTCATCCAGGTCAAGCTTGTTAAGCAGCTTGTAGAGAGCCTCGGCACCCATCTCCGCAACAAACTTATCAGGATGTTCATCGTCAAGATACTGGTTCTCCTTGGGCAGGGTCTCAATAATCTCCATGTACTCCTCCTCGGTGAGGAAGTCAAGGTACTTGACGCCGTCAACCGCCTTGACACCGGGGTTGATGACCACATACTTCTCATAGTATATGATGCTGTCGAGCTTCTTGGTAGGCAGTCCCAGCAGGTATCCTATCTTGTTGGGCAGCGACCTGAAGTACCATATGTGGGCCACTGGTACCACCAGGGAGATGTGGCCCATACGTTCGCGCCGCACCTTCTTCTCCGTCACCTCAACCCCGCACCTGTCGCACACGATACCCTTGTAGCGTATCCTCTTGTACTTTCCGCAATGGCACTCGTAGTCCTTCACCGGACCGAATATCCTTTCGCAGAAGAGGCCGTCACGTTCAGGCTTGTAGGTACGGTAGTTGATAGTCTCCGGCTTCAGCACCTCGCCGCTGGATTTGTCGAGAATCTCTTCGGGCGACGCCAGTCCGATAGATATCTTCGTGTAACTGGTCTTCTGTTTGTTATCCCTTCTGAATGACATATGTCTTTCTGTTTTTTTCTGTTGAATTTTTCCCGGCTCTTCTACTCAAGGTTGATGCTCAGTCCCAGTCCGCGAAGCTCGTGCAGCAGCACGTTAAGCGATTCGGGAATGCCCGGCATGGGCATCGGTTCACCCTTGACGATAGCCTCGTAGGCTTTCGCCCTTCCTATCACGTCATCAGACTTGATGGTCAGTATCTCCTGCAGTATGTGAGCAGCGCCAAAGGCTTCCAGCGCCCACACCTCCATCTCACCGAACCGCTGTCCGCCGAACTGTGCCTTACCTCCGAGAGGCTGCTGGGTGATGAGTGAGTAGGGCCCTATGGAGCGGGCATGCATCTTGTCATCAACCATATGTCCCAGCTTGAGCATGTAGATCATACCCACCGTGGCAGGCTGGTCAAAACGCTCACCTGTACCCCCGTCGTAGAGATAGGTGGTACCGTTGCGCGGTACGCCGGCCTTTTCAGTCAGGCTGTTGATCTCATCCTGGCTGGCACCGTCAAAGATCGGAGTCGAGAATTGCATCCCCAGCTCCCTGCCGGCCCATCCAAGCACGGTCTCGTATATCTGACCGAGGTTCATCCTGGAAGGCACGCCGAGAGGGTTAAGAACGATATCCACGGGTGTTCCGTCGGCAAGGAAAGGCATATCCTCCTGTCTCACTATCTTGGCCACTATACCCTTGTTACCGTGACGGCCGGCCATCTTGTCGCCAACCCTTATCTTGCGCTTCTTGGCAAGATAGACCTTGGCAAGCCTGACGATGCCTGCGGGCAGCTCATCACCGATGGTGATGTTGTACCTCTTCCTCTTGTATATACCGTCAATCTCCTTGTACTTGATGATATAGTTGTGAAGCAGCTGCTTGATGCTGTCATTCTTCTTCTTGTCCGTCGTCCACTTGTTGGGGTTGACATTCAGATAGTCAATCTCCTGCAGTTGCTTGAGGGTGAACTTTGCTCCCTTGGGTATGATGTCAACGTTGAGATAATCCTTCACACCCTGCGAGGTCTTGCCGTTGACAAGAATAAAGAGCTTGTCCACAAGCCTGGCCTTAAGGTCATCCGAGGCCCTGTTGAAGTCAGCATCTATCTTGTCAATGAGAGGTTTCTCGACGGTCTTCGACTTACGGTCCTTGACAGCCCTGGTGAAGAGTTTCTTGTTGATGACAACGCCCTCGAGTGAGGGGCCTGCCTTGAGAGAGGCATCCTTCACGTCACCGGCCTTATCGCCAAAGATAGCTCTTAGCAGTTTCTCCTCGGGTGAGGGGTCCGATTCACCCTTCGGGGTGATCTTCCCTATCAGTATGTCACCCGGTTTTATCTGGGCTCCGATGCGTATCAGTCCGTTCTCGTCGAGGTTCCTGGTGGCCTCCTCGCTGACATTGGGTATGTCGGAGGTCAGCTCCTCCATACCGCGCTTGGTGTCGCGCACCTCGAGAATGTATTCGTCAATGTGTACCGAGGTGAAGATATCCTCCTGAACCACCTTTTCGCTTATAACAATGGCGTCCTCGAAGTTGTATCCCTTCCAGGGCATGAATGCCACCTTCAGGTTTCGGCCAAGGGCCAGCTCACCGTTCTTTGTTCCGTAGCCTTCCGTCAGCACCTGTCCCTTCACTACCTTCTCCCCTTTTCTGACGATCGGGACGAGATTGATAGTTGTATTCTGGTTGGTTTTGTGATACTTGGGAAGCTCGTAACGCTTTACGTCGTCATCGAAGCTCACGAATTTCTCCTCGTCGCTCCTTATGTACCTTATGACTATCTCGTTGGCATCGACGTACTCCACCAATCCGTCGCCTTCGGCAACGATGAGTATCCTGGAGTCCTGTATCACCTGTGCTTCGAGGCCTGTGCCCACTATCGGCGCCTCAGGCTTAACCAGCGGCACCGCCTGGCGCATCATGTTTGAGCCCATGAGTGCACGGTTGGCATCATCGTGCTCAAGGAAGGGTATCAGTGAGGCGGCGATTGATGCTATCTGGTTGGGTGCCACGTCCATCATCTGTACCTTGGAGACCTCCTCGAAAGGATAGTCTGCCCCCAGCCTCGACTTGGCCCTCGGGTTGGTAAAGGTGCCGTCAGGATTGAGAGGTGCGTTGGCCTGTGCCACTGTGAGGAACTCCTCATCTTCTGCAGTGAGCCACTTCACCTCCTCATTGCTCAGGTTGACCTTGCCTTCATTGACATTGCGGTAGGGCGTCTCGATGAAGCCCAGCTCGTTTATCTTGGCATAGACGCAGAGCGAGGATATGAGTCCGATGTTCGGACCCTCGGGGGTCTCTATCGGGCATAGCCTTCCGTAATGGGTATAGTGAACGTCGCGCACCTCAAACCCTGCACGCTCACGTGACAGACCGCCGGGACCCAGGGCCGAGAGACGACGCTTGTGGGTCATCTCTGCCAGCGGGTTGGTCTGGTCCATGAACTGCGACAGCTGGTTGGTGCCGAAGAATGAGTTGATGACTGATGAGAGGGTCTTAGAGTTGATGAGGTCAACGGGTGTGAAGACCTCATTGTCCCTGACATTCATCCGCTCACGTATGGTACGTGCCATACGCGCAAGACCCACGCTGAACTGTGCCGAGAGCTGCTCGCCCACGGTGCGTACCCTCCTGTTGCTCAGGTGGTCGATATCGTCAACATCGGTCTTGGAATTTATGAGTTCAATAAGGTAACCGATAATGGCAATGATATCCTCCCTGGTGAGGATCTTGGTATCCATGTCAATATCGAGCTTGAGCTTGCGGTTTATGCGGAACCGGCCCACACCGCCAAGGTCATACCTCTTGTCTGAGAAGAAGAGCTTGTCAATGACGTCACGGGCGGTGGCCTCATCCGGCGGCTCGGCATTGCGGAGCTGGCGGTAGATGTAAATGACCGCCTCCTTCTCGGAGTTACACGGGTCTTTCTGAAGTGTATTGTAGATGATGGCAAAATCGGAGAGGCTCATATCCTCACGATGAAGGAGGATCGATTTGGCTCCGGAGTCGACTATCAGGTCAACATGTTCATTTTCAATGACCGTTTCCCTGTCGAGAACCACCTCGTTACGTTCTATGGAGACAACCTCACCCGTATCCTCGTCAACGAAGTCCTCAACCCATGTGCGGAGGACCCTGGCAGCAAGCTTGCGGCCGACGAGCTTCTTTATGTTTACCTTTGAGACCTTATGCTCCTCGGCGAGGTTGAAGATCTCAAGAATGTCCTTGTCGCCCTCAAAGCCTATAGCCCTGAGGAGAGTGGTGACAGGAAGCTTCTTTTTCCTGTCAATATAGGCGTACATCACATTGTTGATGTCGGTGGCAAACTCTATCCACGAGCCCTTGAAGGGGATGATACGTGCCGAGTAGAGTTTGGTGCCGTTGGCATGGATGCTCTGGCCGAAGAAGACGCCGGGCGACCTGTGGAGCTGTGAGACTACCACTCTCTCAGCGCCGTTGATGACGAAGGTGCCGCGCTCGGTCATGTATGGTATCACACCCAGGTAGACATCCTGGATGACGGTATCAAAGTCTTCGTGTTCGGGATCAGTGCAGTAGAGCTTCAGTTTGGCCTTCAGCGGGACACTGAAGGTGAGGCCCCTCTCTATGCACTCATCTATGGTGTAACGCGGAGGGTCAATGGAATAGTCGAGAAACTCGAGCACAAAGTTATTCCTGGTATCAGTAATGGGGAAGTTCTCCATGAAGACCTGGTAAAGGCCCTCTTTCCTCCTGTTCTCGGGTGTTGTTCCGAGCTGAAAAAACTCGGAAAAAGATTTAAGCTGGATCTCAAGAAAGTCAGGGTATTCAAGCTGCTCTTTCTTGGATGCGAAATTGATTCTTTCGATGTTTTTTGAGGACATTTACGGTAGGATTAAGTGAACTTATGAAAAATGACAAAAAGGCTTAGCTCCGCCTGGTGGCGGAACTAAACCTGTAAACCCGGTAATCAGGTATAACTTATTTAAGTTCAACTTCAGCTCCTGATTCTTCCAATGTTTTCTTAATGTTCTCAGCCTCTTCCTTTGATACACCCTCTTTCACAGGGCCGGGAGCGGCGTCAACTACTGCTTTGGCTTCTTTCAGGCCGAGTCCGGTGAGATCCTTCACAAGCTTAACGATCTGAAGCTTCTGGCCACCTGCACTTTTGAGGATGACATCAAAACTGGTCTTCTCAGCTTCTGCCGGAGCACCGTCGCCGCCTGCTGCCGGAGCTGCTACTGCTACTGCTGCTGCTGCGGGCTCAATGCCATACTCTTCTTTCAATATTTTTGCAAGCTCGTTAACCTCTTTCACGGTTAAGTTCACCAACTCTTCTGCAAATTTCTTAAGATCTGCCATTTCTATAGGAATTTTAATTTGATTAACTAATGAATATTACTTTTTTGAGAGTGTCTCGAGGACACCATGAATTTTCGAACCACCCGACTGTAGTGCGGAGATTACGTTCTTCGCCGGCGACTGCAGAAGCATGATGATATCGCCTATGAGTTCCTCTCTCGACTTGAGTGCGGCGAGGGTCTCTATAAGGTTATCACCCGTGTATACTGATTCTTCCACATAAGCGCCCTTGATCAGGGGTTTCGGATGCGATTTACGGAACTCCCTGATCATCTTGGCAGGTGTATTTCCGTTATTCGAGAACATTACAGCAGTTGAACCTTTCAGCACGGGGATAAGTTCCCCCACTTCGAGGCCCGCCTGCTCCAGTGCTCTGCGGAGGAGGGTGTTCTTAACGACAACCAGTTTTATCTGGTTCTCGAAACACTTCCTGCGTAGATTGCTGGTGTCAGCAGCATTGAGCTGTGCAGTGTCAGTCAGGTAAAAGTGGCTGTACTCTTTCAGGGTCGCAGCCAGACTGTTGATGATATCGGATTTCTCTTCTTTTCTCATAATCTCTCTGAATTTCTGGGTTCAGTTAAACTTCAAGGCTCTTTGGATCAACCTTCAGTCCCGGACTCATGGTACTTGAAAGGAAGATGCTCCTTACGTAGGTACCTTTTGCAGAGGCGGGTTTGAGCTTGTTGATCGTGGAGAGGAATTCCCTTGCGTTTTCAACGATCTTATGAGGTTCAAAGGATACTTTTCCGATGGCTGCGTGGACGATACCGGCTTTATCAACTTTAAAGTCGATCTTGCCCTGCTTAACCTCTTTTACTGCCTTGCCTATCTCCATGGTCACCGTTCCGCTTTTGGGGTTCGGCATCAGACCACGGGGACCCAGCAGGCGTCCCAACTGACCTATCTTACCCATTACTGAGGGCATGGTAATAATGACATCCACATCTGTCCAGCCGCCCTTGATCTTCTCAACCCACTCATCCAGTCCCACATGATCAGCGCCTGCCTCTTTTGCTTCGGCCTCCTTGTCAGGGGTGACCAGGGCAAGAACCCTGACCTCCTTGCCTGTGCCGTGAGGCAGGGAGACGACGCCACGAACCATCTGGTTCGATTTGCGCGGGTCTATTCCCAGCCTTACGTCAATATCGACCGAGGCATCAAACTTAACAGTAGTGATATCTTTTACCAGTGCTGCCGCTTCCGACAAAGTATAGAGTTTGCCATGCTCGAGTTTCTCGAGGACAAACTTCTGTTTCTTGGTAAGCTTAGCCATTTCTATTCACATAATTAGTTATTTACCCGGGAATGCACCTGTTACGGTGATACCCATACTCCTGGCGGTGCCTGCCACCATCTTCATCGCGGAATCGAGGGTGAAGCAGTTAAGATCCTGCATCTTATCCTCGGCTATAGTCTTTACCTGGTTCCATGATATTGCTGCCACCTTGGCACGATTGGGCTCAGCAGAGCCTTTCTTGGCCTTTGTGGCTTCCAGTATCTGGACTGCCACAGGGGGGGTCTTGGTGACAAAGTCAAACGACTTGTCGCTGTACACGGTAATGATCACCGGTATAACCTTCCCTGCCTTGTCCTGGGTACGGGCATTGAACTGTTTGCAAAACTCCATGATATTCACACCCTTGGAGCCCAGTGCAGGGCCTACGGGTGGAGATGGATTGGCTGCTCCGCCTTTAATCTGTAATTTGATTAATCCAGCAACTTCTTTTGCCATAATTAAAAATTTGCATTGTTTATAGCGAGAGCATGACTGCCGCTTAAGGAAGCATTATAATTCACGGCTGTCAATTTCCTTATTTCCTCAACTTTCTTTCTCTACCTGCATGAAGCTGAGCTCAAGCGGGGTCTTGCGTCCGAAGATCTTAACCATCACCTTGAGCTTGCGCTTCTCTTCATTGACCTCTTCTATCACTCCTGTAAAGCTGTTGAAGGGTCCGTCTATTACTTTTACCGTCTCGCCTATAACGAACGGAACATTCAGTTCCTCTTCGCTGGCTGCCAGTTCATCTACCTTTCCAAGAATACGATTGATCTCTGCCTTCCGTATGGGTGTCGGTTCGCCCGACGATGTCCCGAGGAATCCGAGAACGTTTGGTATGTTGCGCAGCACATGGGGCACCTCACCCACCAGGGCGGCCTCCACAATGACATAACCCGGGAAGAAGGTACGCTCCTTGCTCACCTTTTTTCCGGCACGTATCTGGTAGACCTTTTCGGTAGGTATCAGCACCTGTGTGATGTAATCATGAAGCTTGAGGCGTTCTATCTCACTCTCGAGATATTCCTTCACCTTCTTCTCCTTGCCGCCTATAGCCCTGAGTACATACCACTTTTTGACATTATCGCTCATCTGTGCCCGCTCTGAATTCTTAATACAAGAGGTTGTAAACAATCCCCATGATCTTGTCAAAGAAGAAATCCATAGCCCAGATCACTAGCGCAAGGATGACAGAGGTGACGAGCACGAGGGTTGCGCTGGCCTGCAGTTCATGCCAGGTAGGCCAGGTTACCTTGTGCATCAGCTCGCTGTATGATTCTTTAAAATATGTTCCTACCTTCATAATTAAGACTCCGTTTTTTGCACGGGAGGAGAGGCTCGAACTCCCGACACCTGGTTTTGGAGACCAGTGCTCTACCAACTGAGCTACACCCGTGTAAATTTCATAGGGTATCCGTACGCCTGCAGGCGTACGGATACCACCTGAAAATATATGTATACTTAAAAGGTCTTAGTCGACAATCTCAACAACAGCACCTGCTCCAACCGTACGGCCACCTTCGCGGATTGCGAAACGGAGACCCTTGTTGATAGCTACCGGGTAGATGAGTTCAACGGTTATGGTTACGTTGTCACCCGGCATCACCATCTCTGTTCCCTCGGGGAGAGCTATCTCGCCAGTAATGTCAAGGGTACGGAGATAAAACTGCGGACGGTAATGGTTGTGGAACGGAGTGTGACGTCCGCCTTCCTCTTTCTTCAGCACGTAGACCTCAGCCTTGAACTTGGTATGGGGTGTTATTGAACCCGGTTTGGCAAGCACATGACCTCTCTTGATCTCCTTCTTGTCGACGCCGCGGAGCAGCAGACCGACGTTGTCACCTGCCTCACCCTGGTCGAGGATCTTGCGGAACATCTCAACACCGGTACATACGGTCTTGCGTTTCTCCGATCCCAGTCCCACGATCTCAAGCTCATCGCCGGTGTGAACCATACCGGTTTCGATACGGCCGGTAGCCACGGTACCGCGGCCGGTGATTGAGAAGATATCTTCCACAGGCATGAGGAAGGGCTTCTCATTTTCACGCGGAGGAATAGGTATGTATTCGTCAACGGCATCCATCAGTTCCATGACTATTTCTTCCCACTTGGCTTCGCCGTTCATGGCGCCGAGTGCCGAACCGCGGATAACCGGGGCATTGTCACCGTCGAACTTGTAGAAGTTGAGGAGATCACGGATCTCCATTTCGACGAGGTCAATAAGCTCCTCATCATCAACGGCGTCAACCTTGTTGATAAAGACAACGATCTTCGGCACGTTAACCTGGCGGGCAAGAAGGATATGCTCGCGTGTCTGGGGCATCGGGCCGTCAGTGGCGGCTACAACGATGATGGCGCCGTCCATCTGGGCAGCACCGGTAACCATGTTCTTAACATAGTCAGCGTGACCCGGACAGTCAACGTGGGCATAGTGACGGTTTGCCGTTGAGTACTCAACGTGTGCAGTGTTGATCGTAATACCCCTTTCCTTTTCCTCGGGAGCATTGTCGATCGAATCAAAGTCCCTGATTTCAGAGAGACCCTTCTTGGCGAGAACCATCGTAATAGCAGCTGTCAGGGTGGTCTTGCCGTGGTCGACGTGACCGATCGTACCGATATTTACGTGTGGCTTCGACCTGTCAAATTTTTCTTTTGCCATAACTAAAAGCTTATTAATTTAAATTTACATCCAAAGTCTGTTTTGAGCCGATGATGAGAGTTGAACTCATGACCCCTTCCTTACCAAGGAAGTGCTCTACCCCTGAGCTACATCGGCATAATGAGCGGGAGACGGAATTCGAATCCGCGACCCTTAGCTTGGAAGGCTAATGCTCTACCAGCTGAGCTACTCCCGCTTATATCGTTAACCGGCACGTCCCTGCCAGGGGAAGAGTGCATTGATGCTCGCTGTAAAGAGTGGGGAGAGCAGGATTCGAACCTACGAAGTCTTCAGACAACAGATTTACAGTCTGCCCCAGTTGGCCACTTTGGTATCTCCCCTTCTTAACAGCGCATGCCTGGTTAGACATACACATTCTCATCACTGAATGAGCCGATGAAGGGATTCGAACCCCCGACCTGCAGATTACAAATCAGCTGCTCTGGCCAACTGAGCTACATCGGCATTCGAAAGAACGTCAGATCAATGAGGAAATACCCTCAAAAATCGGTTTGCAAATGTAGGAATTTTAATTTCAAATGTCAAAATAATATAAAGATTTTTTGCCGCGTTGCGATTAAACCCCGCGCAGCTTGTTCTTCTGTTTGACTATCTGCCGCTTAAGGGCTGCGACAACGAGGTCGGTCGCCTCCTCGAAGGTTTTGCTCTGCTTACGGGCAAAAAGAGGGCCTCCCGGATACTCTACCTTGATCTCCGCAACCTTGTTCTCCCTCTCATCATCATGGTCCAGCCTCAGAAACACTTCCGCACTGACAATATCATCACTTACTAGTGACAGTTTGTTCATCTTCTGCGACACAAAGTCCAGCAGCTTCTTGTCAGCATCGAACCTGACTGAATGGATCTGAATGTTCATGATAGTTCCTCCTGTTTTTTATTGATTGTTAAGCTCTGGGATGAGCCTGTTTATATACTTTCCTGAGCTGTTCGAAGGTATTATGGGTGTAAACCTGTGTTGCCGACAGGCTGGCATGGCCGAGCAGCTCCTTGATTGAATTGAGGTCCGCCCCGTGGTTGAGCATGTGGGTGGCAAAAGTGTGTCTCAGTACGTGCGGACTCTTTTTCTCTACCGTGGTCACCATGGCAAGATATCTCCTTACAATGTTGTAAACAGCCTTGTCATACATTTTGTTCCCCCTTGCGGTCACAAAAAACCAGTCGCCGTCAAGCTGTGCCTCACTGCGTGCCGCAAGATATGTCCCGAGTGATTTTATGAAGCTGCCTGCCAGGGGTATTACTCTCTGCTTTCCGCGTTTTCCCGTCACCCTTACCTGCCCTGATGAGAGATCAACATCCTCATCGCGCAGACCTATCAGTTCCGACCGCCTCATGCCTGTAAGATACAAAAATTCCACAATTGTGCGGTCACGGATGCCTGAAAAATCATCGCCAAACTTAAAATCGTCAAGGAGCCTGTCAAGTGCCTCTTCGGCCACAAAAACCGGCAGCTGCCGTGGCTTTCTCGGCAGCTTCAGACCCGACATGGGGTCGGCACTGCTCATGCCGTGACGGCGCAGATAACGGAAGAAAGCCCTCAGGGCAGACATCTTCCTGTGGACGCTGCCCGCAGCATAACCCTCCTCCAGAAGTGACACCATCCAGCCCCTCACGGCAGCCGGTGTGACAGAATCATCACTCACCCCGGGATGATTCTCCCGAAGCCAGTCAAGAAACTGATCAAGGTCGTTCTGGTAAGAAGTAACGGTGTGCGGAGAATAGCGCTTCTCGGTACGTATGTATTGCAGGAACGATTCCTTTCTGTTCATCAAAGGAACCTTTTAGTGTTATTTACTGATGACTGGGCAGACAGCAGCGGGACTACTCCTCCTCCTGCTGCAGTTGCTGAACATATATCGCCTTCTTTATCTCTTCCCTGCGGCGGACCGAGGGCTTGATGAAAGCCTGGCGCGACCTGAGCTCACGGATTACACCCGTCTTTTCAAATTTCCTCTTGAATTTCTTCAGGGCCCTGTCAATGTTCTCGCCTTCTTTTACCGGTACTATAATCATAATTTAACTTTAGTGTTAAAAACGAGCCGCAAAATTAATATCTATCGAAATCATTTCAAAACTTTTGACGAAATAAATTCATAATCATCTCGCGTGACCCCTTCCGGGGGTCTTACATAGGGTGCCAGGCGCTCAGCCTGAGCGGGTGATATGACCCCGGCGCCGACCAGGCTGCCAAGGGTCAGGGGTGCATTTATCAGCGACCGGTAGGCTGTTATGAGCCTCGCCGTCTCATATCCGACGTAGGGATGACGGCCCAGGGAGCCGGAGGAGACACTGTCGAGCAGCAGTGGTGTCACCGCCCCGTAGGTGAGTGTAACCCTCTCTGACACAAGCCTGACCACTGTGCTGTCTATACCGTAGACCTCTCCGAGCTGCTCCCCGCTGACAAAACCACCGAGAAGAGCACGGTATTTGATGATCCTCACTGACAGTACAGGACCTATACCCGGCAGCTGCTCAAGCTCCGAGGCAGTGCAGATGTTAAGGTCGATCACCGGCCTCTCGCTGCCGTAATCACGGTCAGAATAGCTTGTCGAGGAAGGATTTCCACTGTCGGCATACCGGTCACCATTGCCCGGCGGGGTCCGCTTTCCTTCTGCCGGTGCAGACACCTTCAGTTTGCCGTCTGCAATTATTATATATGGTATCAGTCGTGCGGCTGCAGCTGAGTCTATGCCGTAAACCCTGCGGATATCCTCCGGTCGGCGGAAACGTGCCCCGCTGCCCCGGTAACTGACAAGGGTGGCCGCCTGGCGCTCCGTAAGGCCTACTTGCAGGAGCTCATCAAAAGATGCAACATTGGGATCGAAGGGAAAAGGCTCCGGCACACTCCTCTCTTCATGAGCAGCTCCGGGCACTGCATTGACACTCCAGGATATCTCATCACTCACCACCCCTCTCTCCGGCACCCGAAAAAGAAGAAACCTGGCGACGAGAAGCAGTGCCAGCAGCGCCGACAGCAGGTACGTACCCCTTCTCTCCCGCCGGTCATGGCCCAACAGCCCGGCAATGGTCTTTCTGAAAGACTTCACCTGTGATACAGCAAGAACAGAGGAAAGATAGATAAAAAACTGAAACCAGGCAAGTCCAGGCTTCAGTCCACAGTCTACAGTCCGCAGTC
>CALMRD010000155.1 GCA_937871625.1 uncultured Bacteroidales bacterium
TTCTGCCAAATTTAATCCTCATATTATATATTTCATTTGCATAATGTGTGTTTTATTTATATACGGTACAAATCATCTCTGTACCTCGACATGGAATTAAGCAAGGACTTTAGAAAGCTTGATGATGCCGAGACATATTTACAGCAATTCAGTGATCGGCTGGTGATTATAGATGAAGTGCAGAGAAGGAAGGAATTGTTTCCGGTATTACGGGCTCTGATTGATCAAAAACGTATTCCGGGACGCTTTCTTCTTCTTGGCTCCGCAAGCCCCGATCTTCTCAGGGACAGCTCTGAAACCCTTGCGGGCAGGATTGCATACCATGAGCTCCCACCCTTAATTCTGTCCGAGCTGCCCGATAAATATGAAACCAACGACCTCTGGATGTACGGCGGATACCCCGATGCTTTCCTTAATAAGAATTACTGGCTGACCTGGATGACCAATTATGTCAGGACATATTTTGAACGTGATCTGCCCAATCTCGGATTTCCTGGAGACAGCCTTACCGGTGAAAGGTTATGGAGCATGCTTGCCCATTACCATGGCAACATTGTGAATTATGCTGAGCTTGGCAGAAGCATGGAGCTGAGTATAAATACAATCAAAAACTATATAAGTTTCTTACAGCATGCCTTCCTTATCCGGATAATTGAACCGTTTCATATAAATCTGAAGAAGAGACTTGTCAAATCGCCGAAAGTATACATTCGCGATTCCGGAATCCTGCATTATCTGTCAGGAATTGATGATTATCAGCAACTTATTGGTCATCCGAAGATGGGAGCATCATGGGAGGGGTTCGTAATTGAACAGATTATTCCAGGGTTTCGTCCGAACCGGGATATTTATTTCTACAGGACACATGACGGCGCAGAGATCGACCTGGTAATTACCAAAGGAAACAAGACACTGGCTTCGCTGGAAATAAAACACGGATCTGATGCAAAACCCTCGAGAGGAAATACCGAAGCGGTACAGACACTGAACACTTCAGCTAATTTTATAATAATTAAAGATGATGAAGACTATCTCCTTTCATCAGGCTTCAGGGTTTGCGGAATAAAAATATTCCTTTCCAGGTACCAGAAGGAAATTTAACTGGCGATATGGGATTTTGCCTTAAGGACTAGTTAATCCACAATAACACAAGGCCACATCAGATTCAGAAGCCACAGGCTACCTTCACTCAGGATACCTGTCCATTAATATCCAGATATCCTGCTGACAGTTTGATTACCTGTCAATTACCATATTAGTGCTCTAAAAAGACAATTACATGTCCGTTTTCGAACTCCAGGGAGAAAGAGTCTCCCGCTGATTCATTGAGCGTACCCCGCCACCAGCTGTTAAGTGCAAGGTTATTCAGCGGGTAGCGCAGGCCGGTGGAAGTTACTTTCAATGAGGGGTCAATGCTGAAGAGCGACACCTGCTGGCCAGGCCGGGAGGCTATAGTGACACTGCGGTAATATACCCTGAAGCTGCCGGTATCGGTCAGCATGACAGCCTCAATCCTGCTGCCGTAATCGGCAAGCAGCGATATGTTGCCCAGGGTGTGGTCCTCACGGATGCCGGTGGCACCGAGGATAGTCACCTCCCTAATGCCGTTTCTGACACACCAGTTTACGGCCTTGGTCAGGTCATTGGTCTCCTGGTCGGAGTCCCGGACGAGCAAATTTGCATATCTCTCTTTTAGGGCAGGCGAAACCGAGTCCAGGTCTCCGATGATAAAGCCCGGTTCAAGACCGTGGTCTACAAGCTTCTCCGCCGCACCGTCGCAGCATGCTATCATTTCAGCTTCACGAAGCCGTGCCAGGGGAACCGGGTGGGTGGGGTATTTGCCGTTGGCGAGAATTACTGTTTTCATAAAGGTCTGAAGTCTGAAGGTCTGAAGTCTGAAGGTCTTAAGTCTAAAGGTCTGTCGCTGCAGTCTACCCCGCTGTGCGGGGCTCAGTCATGCGGTCGTGCGGTCATGCGGTCGTGCGGTCTTGCAGTCATGCGGTCTTGCAGTCGTGCTGTCTTGCATTCGTGCGGATTTGTCGGAGCGTGGCGGAGAACCCGGCCGGCAGGTCGGGACGGTCTTGTGGTCTAAGTGTCTGACTATCAATTCTTAATTCTTAATTCCTCACTACTGCCTCTTACCTGAACCCCGGCCCATTCTCTCAACCCTATGATTGCCATCACGAAATATACGAAAAAAAGTACGGCAGTGGGATATAGTCCGACTGCAAGATAGACTGCCACGGCTATGGCGTTGGCTACGATCCAGACATACCACTGCTCGAGGTATTTCCTGGTAAGCATCCATGTTGCCACAACTGAGAGGGAGGCTATCAGGCCGTCCCATACCGGCACCGGCGAATCAGTGGCACTGTCAAGAACGAACCACAATACTCCCCACAGCACCGCAGCGGCCAGCCCACACCACACAGCTACAGACCTGCCTATGCTCCGGACATCGGTACCGTGATCTTGCAAGGCTCCGTCGATGATTTCCGAATTTTCGGGGGGGAGGTTGGTGGTGGGATTGCCCGGTTCTACGATGGAAGAAGCTCTACAGGCTTCAGAATTCTCAGGGGAGTGGGCTAATCCCGGTTCTACAATGCCGGAAGCTCTGCGAGCTTCGGGATCATTGAGGTTTTCTGCCCTTCGGTGTGCTTCGGAATTAGCGCCGGGCGTGGCCGACCTCCACGCATACCATC
This sequence comes from uncultured Bacteroidales bacterium, assembly GCA_937871625.1. Taxonomy (GTDB): domain Bacteria; phylum Bacteroidota; class Bacteroidia; order Bacteroidales; family VadinHA17; genus SR-FBR-E99. The sequence continues at coordinate 2,703 of CALMRD010000155.1, forward strand.
CATAGACGCTGATCACGAGATAATAACCCTGCAAACCCATGTTTGCATAAAAGCCGTTTCTGGCAAATACGTACATGTACACCGCCGAGGTGACGATCCCCAGGGGCCAGAGCCAGATATTCCTCCTTATCTCGAGGATCACGTAGGCAATGCCCGTGACCGCTCCGAAGATCTCAATTATGTTCTCAGCTATCCAGTCGGCAACCATCCCTATCAGAAAGATAATGAAATACCGGCTGTATAGTTTATCCCGGCCTGGGGGAACAAGTATGCCCACGTCTTCTCCACCCCGTCCTCGGTCCACATACCGCCATAGGCATTATTCTCATACCGGGCATTGAATAGGTTATTGATCATAAACCGGAGCGTCAGCTCGCCCGCCTTCTTCATCCCGATGCCGTATGATGCTGCGAGGTTGCTGACAAAATAGGGGTCAATGGTTCTGTCAGGACTCATGGTATTGTCAAAGTACTGTTTCCCGACATATTTGCCTGTCAGCCTGACTGAGAGACTTTCTGCAGGATTGATCTCCAGTTCGGCAGATCCGGTGACGCGTGGCGAGTAGGCTATATCAACACTGCCCAGGTCTTTGTAAAGGTACTCCTCGCTCCAGTCATCACTGTTATAGTTGAAATAGTAGTTTCTGAAGTCCGTGATCCGGCTCCTGCTGAGGGTGAGGTTCATCTTGACCGCCGCCACCGGCGAAGGCCGGTAGCTGCCTGAGAGCTCCACCCCTGCCCTGTAGCTCCCGGGCACGTTGGTCATTATGGGGTATCCCGTGCTGCTGATCTTGCCGGTGGGCACCAGCTGATCGAGATAGATCATGTAATACAGGTTAACGCCCAGGGCGGCGCTGGCATTTCGGAAAGCATACCCGCCCTCGAAGTCTGTCAGCCTCTCCCTGCCGGGTGTGGCTGCCGGATCGCCGGCGGCATCCTTATAATCGGCCCTGGTAGGCTCACGGTGCGCCACAGCGGCGGAGACAAAGGCTTCGCTGCCGCTGCCGTTGCTCCAGAAGAGGCCTGCCTTGGGATTGAAGAATAGGAACGTGTGACTGCCTGTAAGGTCCTTCATGTCATCATCGGGTCCCTCGAAGCGGTAACTGATATGCCTCAGCTGGAGGTCGAGGAATGCGCTCAGGCTGCCGGTAACTGTGCTGTTTACCTTACCGTATACGTTGACCTCATCCTTCAGCCCGTTATTCCTGTACCACTCGTGACCCGGGATGATATTCCCGGGATGCTCCATCCAGAGTATTCTTCCGAAATGATCGCCGTCATACCTGTTGAGTGCTCCCCCCAGGGTCCACTCGGTGGTGGGACCCTGTTTAATAAGCGACCAAACCGCCCCGTAAAACAGGTTATCGAGCCACTTGCGCTGCACCATATCGGTTTCGGTGACGGCGGGAACGTAAGGCATCAGGTCTGCAATGCCGTATTCTTCCGGGTCCCTGTCGCTCTTCTGCTCCTCGTAGTAGCCTTTGCCGGTTGTCAGGTGAAGGCCGGTGTTCAGGCTCACCCTTCCGGGGAAGAGGTGTGTGTGGAAGAGGTGGTAGTGGTTCTGGGTGTAGACGTCTGTCTCATCCTCGTAATACCTGGTGATGCCGTTTGCATCAACATACTCGCCGGCAGGATTGTATCTCCTGTTCCCGGGCAGCACTTCCGCCGGCACTCCCCACCAGCTTATTCCTGTCTTCTGGTTACCGGTGATCACGTTGAAGCGGATCAGGTCCGACGGGGCGGACCAGATCCCGGATACCATCGCAGAGTGTATGTCTGCCTGGCTGTGGTCAACATAGCCGTCGCTGTGGATACTTGAGGCACGCACCATCATATTGAACCGGTCTCCCAGCATGCCGGTCCAGGCCTTTGCCGAGAGTCGTGACGTGTTGAAGGAGCCATATGATGCATCTGCCGCAGCACCGGCCTCAGAGGGAGGAGTCATGCTGCTGATGTTCACGGAAGCGCCGAAGGCACCGGCGCCGTTGGTGGAGGTGCCCACCCCGCGTTGCACCTGTATGCTTCCTGTTGAGGAGGCCAGGTCAGGCAGATCAACCCAGAACACCTGCTGTGATTCAGAGTCGTTGAGTGGTATGCCGTCGAGGGTGATGTTTATCCTGCTGGCGTCAGTGCCGCGTATTCGCAGTGATGTATAGCCTATGCCCGTACCTGCATCGGAGGTCTCCACCACAGAGGGGGTGAGTGACAGCAGGAAGGGCATATCGCGGGTCAGATCCCTCTCTCTCAGTTCTTCCGATCTCACGGTACTGTGAGCCATCGGGGTGCGTGCGCCTGCACGGCTGCCCCTGACTATCACCTCCTCAGCCACAAACAGCGCCTCGTCAAGCATGACATCAGCAATGATTGTGCCGCTGACTGCAACAACGGTGTCAAAAGGTTCATAGCCGGTGTAGCTGATGCGCACGCCATAGGTGCCCCCGCGCAGGCCGTGCAGGGCATACCGTCCGTCGTTATCCGTCGCCACACCCGTAATCAGGCTCTCAATTACCACTGAAGCTCCTGCCAGCGGATGGCCTCCAGCATCGGTGACCCTGCCCGTGAGGGTGCCGGACGGACGCTGGCCACTAAGAATGATGCAAGTCATCAGTAAAATAAAAAGCTGTAAAAAGAGTTTCCTCACCATGATCATTAACAGAAATGTTGAACACTTTGTCAGAAGTGAGGGTTCCGCTGCAGGTCTGAATGGATTACTCTTCTTCCCTCCGCCGGCATTATCCGGATCAGGTTATAAGGGTATGATCTCAGCCTGTTAGTTAGGCACCCCGTAATTCGACAACACAAAGATACAACATTTTGTGATCAAATGACATCCGGCCCGGAATGATTCTCCGTGGCCACTAATTTGTATATTTGCCCTGTGGAAAGTGGGAAGAAAATGGATGATATACTAAAGAAGATGAGATATGGCGACCAGGAACGGATTGCCGTGCTCAATGCTCCTGAAGTCTTCAGGGAGCGGGTTTCCGGTCTGTTGCCGGGGGTACAGATAGACACGGAGATCAATGCCCGTTACCTTTATGATTTCATGATTGCCTTCACCCCTGATTCGGAGGATATAATAAAGCTTGCTCCTGCATGCATTCACAACCTGAGTGATGACGGCAAGCTCTGGATGGCCTACCAGAAGGGAAACTCCTCAAAAGAGATCTCTGCTGTCAACCGTGACCGCGGGTGGGATACCGTGGAGGAGTCGGGCTTCAGGCGTGTGAGCCAGGTGGCGATCGACAAGAAGTGGTCAGCATTGCGTTTCAGGAACAGCAAATATGTAAGTTCATCTAAACGTAAAGGATCATGAGCAGAAAGCTACTGATTATCTGCTGTATCATCGTGTCAGCCTCATGCAGCGGCGACAGGGACGCACAGTACTATACAGGGATGGTGAAGTTTCCCGTCAAGCCAAACATGGGTGTCAAGGAAGCCATGGCCGCACGGGTGATACCGCACTCCCGTCAGCTGGAGTGGCAAAAGCTGGAGATGACAGCCTTCATTCACTTTACTCTCAACACCTTCACCGACATGGAGTGGGGCACCGGCAAAGAATCACCCGGGCTGTTCAATCCTGTTGCCCTCGATGCCGACCAGTGGGTCAGGGTACTCAGCGAGGCCGGGATGAAGATGGTGATCATCACCGCCAAGCATCATGACGGCTTTTGTTTATGGCCTACCAGGACCACTTCCCACTCGGTAGCCTCCAGCCCCTGGAAGGATGGCCGGGGCGATGTGATAAGGGAGCTCCGGGATGCGTGTGACAGATATGGGATGAAGTTCGGTGTCTACCTCTCTCCCTGGGATCGCAATGCTGAGTGTTACGGCGACTCCCCCGCCTATGACAAATTTTATATGGAGCAGCTGACCGAATTGCTTACCTGGTACGGGAAGGTCGATGAGGTGTGGTTTGACGGCGCCAATGGTGAAGGAGCGAACGGCCGCCGGCAGGAATATGACTGGCAGGCATACTATGAACTCATCAGGGAATTGCAGCCGGAGGCGGTTACCGCCATCATGGGAGAAGATGTGAGATGGGTAGGCACTGAGACCGGATACGGGCGCGAAACAGAATGGAGCGTGACAGTACTGGCACCAGGCGGTAGCCAGGCAAGCCTGGCCATCAATGAGAAGACAGGACTGACGGCGATGTCCGAGGACCTGGGAAGCAGCACCCTGTTGCAGGATGCGGGGAGCGTCTACTGGTATCCTGCCGAAGTAGACGTGTCAATACGTCCGGGATGGTTCTGGCATGCATCCGAGGATAGCCTGGTAAAAAGCCCGGAGAAGCTGGCGGATATATATCTCAGCTCTGTGGGACGCAACGCTGTGCTCCTCCTCAATGTCCCTCCCGATAACAGGGGGTTGATTACCGATAGTGACATTGAGAGCCTGATGGGACTTAAGAGATGGATCGACGAACTCTATGACCGTGACCTTCTCAATGGGGCACGGCCTTACGGCAGGGGTGCCGCCAACGCCATTGACGGCAACAACGCCACCTCATGGAGCCCCCGCCATAAACGAATGGCCTCATTTGTCCCCTCCATCCCTGCCACCTTTAATGTGGCCATGCTGCAGGAAGACATAAGCCGGGGACAGCGGGTGGAGAAGTTTTTCATCGAGGCACTCTCGGAGCAGCAGTGGGATACCATTGCTACAGGTACGACTATAGGCTACAAGAGACTGATACGTTTTCCAGAGAAAAAGGCAGATGAGATCCGGCTCACCATAGCCTCCTCGAGAGCCACCCCGCATATAAGCACATTTGCCCTCTATCACTCCGAATAGTTTGGTACGGTTGTTGCTCTTCAGTTACTGTATAAACAGTAATAAAGCTATGAAGAAGATACTTTCTACAGCCATGATATTGCTGTTGGCTGCAACAGCTGTGGCACAGGAACGTGTTCCGCTCACCAGGCAGGAGAGGAAAGCCATGAGAGAGGAACAGAAAAAGCAGAAGGAGGCTGTGCTTGCCGTGAATACTGATCAGGCCATCAGATCGGGACGGTTTGTTCTCAAGGCTGACCAGATCAGGGGGCGCAACGGATACCTGATCCACTCCGACCCGACAATCAACTTTGTGGCAGTTGAGGGTAAAGAAGCATATGTTCAGCTGGCATCACCCTCAGGTATGGGTTTCAACGGCCTCGGAGGCATAACACTGCGGGGAAAGATCAATTCCCTTGAGCTAAACCGCGATGGAAAAAACGGTTTTTATAATATTGTAATCAATGCCACAGGTAACGCCGGCAACATGACCATAGTAATGAATGTCAGCAATACAGGCGAAACAGCCACTGCAAGAGTCAGTACAAACTGGGGAAACAGGATTGAATTTAACGGAAGGCTGGTGCCCTGGACCGGCACCGGGAGAGGCGTATACAGGGGACAGGAGACATTCTGATCGTTTACAGATTAATAACCAACATATTACCATATGAAATTTCTTACTTTGATATCACTGGCGACAGCCCTGATATTTTCATCATGCCAGATGGATCCGGCCAGCGAGAACTACACCAATGTTGTAATTCCCATAGACACAAGAACGGTACCCGAGACAGGGTATGTGGATGTGCCGTTGGCAATCTATGCACACGCCTCGATGCCAAATGGCTGCTGGTCAAACATAAGGTTCTTTTTCCTTGAGAAAGAGGAGTATCTCTACGAGCTCTTTTCCCTTGCCGATTTCGTGAGCAACGGGGCATGTCCTGACGTCGTGGTGACAAACGACACCCTGATCGCCTTTCAGCCCAAGACTGCCGGGGATTACGTTATCGTTACATGGTTAGGTCAATACTCGAATGAGCTTGACACGATAAGGGTGGAGGTTATTACCCCGGAGAAGTGAGCTCTCCGGCAGGTTATTTCCTGATTGAAGGTATCAGCCTCCTGCGGTAAGGCTCCTCATCAATCCTGTGGAATATCTCCCTGTTGACATACTTGATTGCCTCAACGGTGTAAAGTGCATGAGGGTTGAAATGGTTGATCTTCTCGAGGACACTCTTGATCATACTTCTCCGGGCGATAATGTAGATCACCGCCACATCTCCCTCGATACCCTGGGCCTTGACGGAGGTAACACCGTAACCCCTGCCCCGGAGGTCATCTATCAGTGCGGTGGCGTCCTTGCGGGTTATGACACGTATCATCTCATGGCCTATGGCCAGCTTCTCTTCAAGATACATGCCCACAAAGTTGCCCGTGGCAAATCCTGCTGCATAGGCTATATAGCTTGCCCAGTTGTCAAGGTCCTGCATGATGCGGCTGATGGCCATGAGCCATATCAGTATCTCGAAAAAACCGACAAAAGGTGCTACCCTCTTCATCCCCTTGGTGGTAAAAATTATTCTGAGGGTGCCGAGTGACACGTCGATTATCCTGGCCAGAAATATGAATAGAGGCAGCAGAATATATGCAACAAGCTCTGAATTAAGAAATTCCGTCATGATTGCCGTCTGTTTTGAAGCTGCAAAGTTATGACTATTTTTCCTCTTAAAACCCTGACGATGGCCCTGATTATTAATTGCCCGTCTGAAATCGGGTCTTTTTATTAAGTTTGATGATTGAAATGCAAATAGTGAGCCGTATGAGATCGGTCAAGATCATTCTGGCGCTTGTGGTCCTGTTCCTGACCTGTACCTCGGCAGCGCAGGAGCGTGACACCATGCGTTTGCCTGTCAGTGCAGGAGAGCGGCGTGACATACTTCCTGCTCCTGACTGCGGTGTGCACTCTCCCGACACCCTTGTTCCCCTCTTGCAGGGAGAACAGGGGCGTGACAGTGTGCTGACGCTGCTCTTTACCGGTGACATCATGGGTCATGACGGACAGATAGCCTCTGCCCTTGATGACTCAACAGGAACCTGGTCGTATGAGAGTGTCTTCGGTTTCATCGCTCCATTGATCAGTGATGCAGACATAGCAATCGGCAACCTGGAGGTTACGCTCGGGGGACCCCCTTACAAAGGGTACCCTCAGTTCAGTTCCCCCGATGCACTGGCGGTAGCATGCAGGAATGCAGGCTTTGATATCCTGGTGACAGCCAACAATCATGCTGCTGACCGCGGAGCTGCTGGCATCTTCCGCACCATCAGGGTGCTTGACAGCCTGGATATACGGCATACAGGCACCTGGAACAGCAGTGAGGAGAGAGACACCCTCACACCGCTGATGATCACCCACGACAGTATCACACTTGCCCTGCTCAGCTATACCTACGGCACCAACGGAATCGTGGTTCCTCCCCCGGCGACGGTAGCCTATATTGATACACTGAGGGCTGCCACTGACATGGCCGCCGCTGCCCTAAAGGGCGCTGACGCTACTGTCATCTTCGTCCACTGGGGCATAGAGTATGACACCCTCCCCTCTCCCCTGCAGAAGCAGACAGCCGCTGCCTTCCAGAGAAGCGGTGCAGATATAATCATCGGATCCCATCCGCATGTGCTGCAGCCTATGATCGCCGATACTGTCTCCTGCCGCCTGAGAAATCCCGTAGTCTGGTCGATGGGCAACTTCGTCTCAAACCAACGTACCAGGAGAAGGGACGGCGGAGCCATGGTCAGGATTGAAGTGGCACTGCAGGGAGACAGCGCCGTCATCACCGATGCCGGTTATATACTCACCTGGGTCTATACCCCTACGGAGGAAGGCAAACGAAAATATTACATAATCCCCTGTGCTGAATTTGAGCATCAGCCTGAATTCTTCAGGTCATCATCAGACTATAATGCCATGATGCTGTTTGTCAGGGATGCGCGGAGACTCCTCGACAGTGAAAACGTGGGGTTAGACGAGATGACCTTCTCTGATGGCCGATGGGAAAAAGTTATACGGGATAATGAGACCCCGCGGGAACCTGAGAACGGCTGAGGGGTCAGACACGGCCCCTGCAGGCAGAAGTATCTTAACCGTGAAGTGAAGGCGCCGCCCATTGTTCAGGCCTATGACAACTTTCCCTGCAGACCCTGACAACCCGGTCACCGTTTGACTTTCAGGAGATACGCCTGCCGGAGTCAATTATTATTAGTAATTTTGCAGAAAATTTACCGAATGAGTTTCGACTACAATACCCAGAGAAAGAGAATGTCCCTGCCGGAGTACGGAAGGAACGTTCAGAAAATGATAGAACATATCAAGACCATCAGGGACCCCGAGGAGAGGAATCAGGCCGCCCGTACCGTCATCCAGATCATGGGTAACCTCAATCCGAACCTGAAGGAGGTCACTGACTTCAGGCACAAGCTCTGGGATCATCTGATGATCATAGCAGATTTTGACCTTGATGTTGATTCGCCCTATCCGCCGCCTGACCGCGTTAAGCTTGATGCCAAGCCCAACAAGGTCCCATATCACAACGGTGATATAGGCTATGCTCATTACGGCAGGATAGTACCGGCATTGATCGAAGTGGCTGCGGTCATGGAAGAGGGTGAGGAGAAAGAGTATCTCACAGGTCTTATCCTCAACCAGATGAAGAAAGACTATGTCACCTGGAACAACAAGGGACAGGTAAATGATGAGCTGATCATCAGGGATCTGGGGCAGCTTTCCGGCAACAGGCTGAAGGCACCGGAAAACTTCAGGATGGCTGAGGTCAGAGAGATTGTGACGCCGCCAAAGAGCAAAAGCCAGGGCAGGTACCAGGGCAGGTCGCAGGACAAATACCAGGGCAGGCCAGGCAAGCAGGGCAAGAAGAAGCATAAGAACGGCTATTGAATTGATCAAACCACCAGCATGACAATCACAAACATCACCACATATGATGCACCCCTGCCGGGAGGGCACTATTCACAGGCCGTTGTGGCAGAAAACCTCATCCTCGTCTCCGGTCAGCTACCGATGGTACCCCTTACCGGAGAGAAGATCACAGGAGGCATAGGAGAACAGACACTGCAGGCGCTCAGTAATGTACTCAGCATTGTAAAGGCTGCCGGAGGTGATCTCTCCACTATTGCCAGGACTACCATCTACACCACCGATGTTAAGCACTGGGAGGAGATCAACAGGGTCTATGCCGATTTCTTTGGCTCCGTGCATCCGGCGAGGTCCATCATCACGGTGGCTGCCCTCCATCACGGGTTTCTTGTTGAGATAGAGGCAGTGGCATTCCTGAAGTAATTTGCCACTTTGGCAGTTTTTTCATTATGGCCGGCATTTTGCTTAACAGGCTGTAGTTAATTTTTTTGTCATGGTAAAAAAGAAGAGTCACGAAGAGAGGCATGATGAACGCATGCCTGCAGATAAAACAGAAATCAGTCAGGCGGCAGCAGATACGGAGCCGGCGGGGCAGGCTGCGTCTGACGGGGCGACGGAGTCTGCCGCAGTGAGCACTGCCGAAGAGGAGCTGATGGCAAAACTGACAGAAATGCAGGACAAGTACCTTCGCCTGTCAGCTGAATTTGACAACTACAGGAAGCGCACCCTCCGTGAAAAGATTGAACTCGCACAGTCAGGAGGAGAGAGGGTAATTGCCAGCCTCCTGCCTATCATTGACGACTTTGACAGGGCTATGACCTCAATGCACACGACTGACGACTATGGTGCGGTGAAAGCGGGTCTGGAACTCATTTACAGCAAGATAAGCGATTTCCTCAGGCAGAATGGAGTGAAGGAGATAGTAGCCGTCAACGAGCCTTTCAACAGTGACCTGCACGAGGCAGTCACCAGTGTCGCTGTTGAGGATGAAGCCCTCAGGGGCAAGATTATAGAGGTCACCCAGAAGGGTTACATACTCAATGAAAAGGTGATCCGTTTTCCGAAAGTGGTTGTGGGTGAATAGAAGAATCTGTCTGCACTGAAAGATGTCGAAAAGAGATTATTACGAAGTACTGGGAGTAAGCAAGGGAGCCTCCAAAGATGAGATCAAGAAGGCATACCGCAAGCAGGCGCTGAAATATCATCCTGACAAGAACCCCGGCAGCAAGGAGGCTGAGGAGAATTTCAAGGAGGCCGCCGAGGCTTACGAGGTTCTCAGCAACGATGAGAAAAGGGCCAGGTATGACAAGTACGGTCATGCCGGTATGGGCAACAACATGGGAGGCGGCTTTGGCGGCGGCATGACCATGGAAGATATATTCTCATCCTTCGGCGACATCTTCGGTGATGCCTTTGGCGGAGCCTTCGGTTCACGGCGCAGCGGACGTTCACGTAGCGTCAATAAGGGTACAAACCTGAGGCTGAAGGTGAAGCTCACTCTGGAGGAGTTCGCCCACGGGGCAGAGAAGAGGGTGAAGGTTAACAAGTATGTCTCCTGCAACACCTGCCATGGCACCGGTGCCGCTTCCGAAAGCGATGTGACAACCTGCTCGGCCTGCAAGGGAACAGGACACACTACCAGGGTGATGAACACAATCCTGGGACAGATGCAGACCAGTGCTCCTTGTAATGTCTGTGGTGGCGAGGGTAAGGTGATAACCAAAAAATGCCCCAAATGCTACGGTGAAGGTATTGTCCAGGCTGAAGAGGTGATACCTCTCTCAATACCTGCCGGACTGTCACCTGGCATGCAGCTGTCGGTCAGCAGCAAGGGCAATGCCGCGAGACGCGGCGGAATCAACGGTGACCTGATAGTCGTCATAGAGGAAGAACCTCACCCCGAACTCATTCGTGAAGGCAATGACATCATCTATAACCTCTTCATCAGTATTCCTGATGCCATACTGGGGGCAAACGCCGAAGTACCAACCATAGAGGGAAAGGTAAGGATCAAGATCGACCCCGGCACACAGGGCGGGAAGATACTCAGGCTCAGGGGCAAGGGACTGCCTGATGTCAACGGGTACGGCAAGGGCGATCTGCTGGTGAATGTCAACGTATGGATACCCAAAACCCTCACCAAAGAAGAACAGAAGATAATGGAGGAGTACCGCTCCTCATCCACATTCACACCCAGGCCCGATGCCGATGACAAGGGTTTCTTTGACAGGGTGAAGAACTACTTCTCATAGCAGACTGCCACTGAGGGAGCGAAGGGTTGACAGCTGACAGAATCACTGTATCAACCTTTTTTTATATCTTTGAGCTTCCCGTATCTGCGGGTTAATCGTGGAAAGAAAAATGGCATTATTTGAAGCACAAAACGTTACAAAACGGTTTGCTACCCAGACAGCATTGAACAATGTAAGTATCAGCGTTCCGGAACAGAGCATCTACGGGCTTCTGGGGCCCAACGGTGCCGGCAAGACAACACTGATCCGGATCATCAACCAGATCACTGCCCCCGACAGTGGGGCCATCTTCCTCAACGGCCGTCCGGTAAAACCCGATGATGTCCATAACATAGGCTACCTGCCTGAAGAGCGTGGACTCTACAAGAAGATGAAGGTTGGTGAGCAGGCACTCTACCTGGCTCAGCTCAAGGGCCTCAGCCATGACGAGGCAATGCGCAGGCTGAAGTACTGGTTTAAGAAGCTGGAGATAACCGGCTGGTGGGATAAGAAAATTGAGGAGCTCTCAAAAGGAATGCAGCAGAAGGTTCAGTTCATCACCACGGTACTTCATGAGCCGAAGCTGCTGATCTTTGATGAACCCTTTACAGGCTTTGACCCCATAAACGTAAAGCAGATCAAGGAAGAGATACTCTTTCTCCGTGAAAGGGGGGCAACCATCATTTTCTCAACCCATAACATGGGATCGGTTGAGGAGCTCTGTGACCATATCACCCTGATCAACAAGGCCAATACGATACTCGAAGGGAGCGTGGAGAAGATAAGGCACGACTGGGCGGCAAATGAATACAACATTATCTTTGACGGGGAGGTTACCCCGTCGGGCAACGGACACTTCTCCGTTCTGAACTCCGTCTTCGAAGCCGGTAAAAGCTCGGTACGCATCAAAGCCACGGAATCGGGCGACACCAACGAGATCATCAAGACGATGACCGCCGCCGGTAAGGTAATCTCATTCAACCCGGCCCTGCCGTCAATGAACGAGATATTCATCAGGGTTGTGGAAACAAGAAACAGGGAAGCTGCAAAAAACTGAGCCATGAACAAGATATCACTCATTATCCGCAGGGAATACCTTACCAGGGTGCGCAAGAAGTCGTTCATAATAATGACTCTGCTTACTCCCTTCCTCTTTGCCCTTATCTTCATCATCCCGATGCTGGTGATGAGCAACGAGGACAAGGATTTCAAGAAGATTGCAGTTATCGAAGACGGATCGGATCTCTTCACCAACGTCATTCCTGACACCAGGGACGCAGACTTTGAATATCTCTCAGGCGTAAG
>CALMRD010000156.1 GCA_937871625.1 uncultured Bacteroidales bacterium
TATCCCTGTTTAACAACAAAATGTCGCCTACCTGCCCGATTGGTCAGGCGGGCTTTCGCTTCGATCTGTTTGCCCCTTTGTTGTATTACCGTCATTAACTCCCGGAACAAGTCTGGGACGGGATATTATAAAATTATTTGGTTTGTTACCCGACATTAAATAATACAACTGGTACTTTATTTTCAAAACATAATCCATTATTTGACAACATAATTAAAAAACCGTAAACATGTTTACATGTAATACCACATCATTGATAGGCTTTGTTTGTTGAATTTCAGGAACTTGCCTGTGGATTAAATCAACTTCAATCCGCATGTTTAACTTAAAAATTTAGTGATATGAAAACAAAAACTTTATTACTGGTCTGCCTTTTTGTAGGTATTGCCAGCTTATCGCTTAATGCCCAGGGAAAAGCAAATAAGGCCGATCAGGGCTGGTATTCGAGCGGCTACTGGGGGCCTGTATATTGCGACGGTGTAATGGTTGATTACCTGGAAGGCGGGACAATTATGGTGCACTTTGTTTTCCGTTTGTTTAAAAACGGAAAATTACTGGCAAAGGAAATCGATCAGATAAAAGGAGAGGTTTTGAGCTCAAGTGGTGAAACATTCACTATCCGTGAAACCGATAAATACGTCTATGAAGATAACTGGGTGCTAACATGGCACTATAACCTGATTGGCGACCAGGGTACACATTATACCGGTACGCTCACTTACGATTACGGTACACAAACGCTGACTGTAGGAAATACCACCTGTAATTAATTAACCCGATTAAACTTAAAATCATGAAAACATTAATCAAACTGTTGTTTTTGGTGGCAGTCATCGGCCTTGTTGCAGGTTGCAATAAATCGGATGACCTTATTACTGATAATAATGTAGCACTGAAAAGTGCTCAATCTCATTTGGTTACACTGCCATTTAAGGCCGACTTTGTAAATACTTTTTTGGCTGAAACTGGCCCAAATCCTATATGTGGAGAATGGGATCCCGAAAATGGACAATTCTGGGTGATGATTTATGGCGAAGGAGAAGGAACTGCTACTCATTTGGGAAAAATAACACATCATTTTGAATTCTGTAATGATTGGGTTTCTGGAGTTTATCCCGGTCCCAGTGGTTATATGAAAGGATATTTTGTCGCCGCAAATGGTGATAGCTTGTTTGTTCTCATAGAAGGACAGGTAAAAGATGGACGTTTGGACCATCACCCGGAGGATGTAATTGCATATTTTACTGATCCCTGGGAAATTTTAGGGGGCACCGGCAGATTTGAAGGCGCTTCCGGGCACGGGATGACAGATGATTATATCAGGGAGCCCTATCCGGACAATTCATTCCATCACTGGACGGGTGAAATCACCCTTATAAAAGGGAAACGGTAAGCCATTTACATCATAAATAATAAAATGCAATAAAACCTGCGAGGGACCCTTTCTTTTTGATTTAATCCAGAGGTTTCTATAAAATGCGTGTTTTTCCCCTCCAATATTAAGGCAAATTTGGAGGGGTTTTTTGTTATTGTCGAATCTGCTATAACAGGTGCAATTTTATTTGACTTTTGCTATCCCAACTCGTAACTTGTTGCAAGTACTATTAGAAACTAACTAAAATGAACAGGAAACTTAACCGCAGACAGTTTTTTAGTAGTGCTTACATAGGTGTTTTGGGAGTCGGATTATTGGGGAACAAGGGATTTACAGCTACTATTAGGGATCCGCAAAATGATCTTCCAAGCAAATTAGTCTACCGCGCTCTTGGAAAGACTGGTATTAAGGTGCCCGTGATCGGAATGGGAATTTTAACCTCTGGCAGCCCTGGTTTGATGAACGCAGCACTTGATGCCGGAATTACTCTCTTTGACTCCACCGCTGGACAGCCGCAACAGATACGGAATGAGGAAATGATCGGAGAGGTAATTAAGGGACGGCCTCGGGAATCAGTTATCTATGGCACCAAGATCCACCTCCCCCAGGATTACAAGACGGGCCTCTACGAAAAAACGGCGACTGAGAAGGAATTTACCAAGAACCTTGATGCAGCCCTGAAGCGTTTACAAATGGACTATGTGGATATTCTGTACCACCATATGGTCTCTCGCAGAGAATCAGTTTTTTATGAACCTGTAATGAGAGCTATGGAAAAGGCAAAAAAAGCTGGGAAAGCGCGATTCCTGGGTATAACCAGTCATAGCAATGTACCAGAAGTGGTTCAAGCAGCTACTGATTCGAAATTCTATGAGGTTATTATGGCTTCATACAACCCCAGACAAACAAATCTGTTTCAGGTCAAAGAAGCTATTGCCAATGCAGCCAAAGCAGGACTGGGAGTAGTTGCAATAAAGATAATAAGGGGAGATATTGAAGAAGGGCAGAAACCAATAAATCCAGGTGCAT
>CALMRD010000157.1 GCA_937871625.1 uncultured Bacteroidales bacterium
AAAATGGATCCTCAAGGGTATCCGTAAGAAGAAGAGAAACAAGATCATGACCTGGGCAGGCCGGTTTACCGCACTGCTGCAGCGGGTCACCCCCGCGTTGGTCGACTACGTCTACTACCTCGAGATGAAGAGGGAACCAGACTCACCCCTTAAATAGAAGTCATGGCTGAATTGGCAGCACAGATACGCAACAGGCAGAGCCTGGTGCTCAAAGCCCTGCCTGCTCCCGTCACTGAAGCAGACAGGAGAGCACTGAGCATGGCCACGGATATTGCAAAGGCTTACTATGCTGCTGATGCCAAATACCTTGGTGAGCCATTGCCACTCTATTACCTTGAGCTGGCCAGGGTGACCGCTTCAGCGATCGGCCTTGGCCTCCCGGCAGTGATCAGCGCCATGCTATCAGGCGTCAGTGAGGATAGTGAGGCCTGGGAAAGGATCGACACCCTCAACGACCCGTCGATAAAGGAGGTCATCAGGGGACTGTCCCGCGTTACAGCACTAAGGGGCAGGGACTTCAAAGGCCAGCAGGCGGAGAACTTCCGCAAACTGCTCCTCTCACTGGCGGATGATGGCAGGGTCATCCTGGTCGCGCTTGCGGAACGACTGCTTATAATGCGTCGTCTTGACTGGCTGCCGGAGAAAGAACGCCTGGCGGTGGCTTCCGAAACCTATTTCCTGTTCGCACCGCTGGCCCACAGGCTGGGCTACTACAACATCAAGTCGGAGATGGAAGATCTGGCCATGAAAATGATGGAGCCGGATGAATACAGCGAGATAGAGGCACGACTGAAACAGACAACCACATCGCGGAACAGGCTCATCAGGGAGTTCTCCGGGCCGGTGATGGAGAAGCTTGATGCCATGGGTATCAAATATCAGCTGAAAAGCCGGACCAAATCTATCCACTCAATATGGCAGAAGATGAAGCGACAGAACGTTGCATTCGATGAGGTCTTCGACATATTTGCCATAAGGATCATAATTGATGCAGCTCCCGCACTTGAGAAATCCTCATGCTGGCAGGTGTACTCAGTGGTGACAGACCTTTACCAGCCCGACCCAAGCAGGATGCGCGACTGGATATCGGTACCCAAGACAAATGGATATGAGTCACTTCACACTACCGTGGTTACAACGGCAGGCAGGTGGGTAGAGGTGCAGATCCGTACTACGCGCATGGATGAGATAGCAGAAAAGGGTCTCGCAGCACATTTTCGCTACAAGGGCATCAAGGGCGAAGGCGGCCTCGACGCATGGATGGCACAGATGCGTGAAGTCCTGGGAACCATGGAGAAGGAGGGAGGCGACTTCCTGGGAGACATACGACCAGGTCTTTACTCTGACGAGGTCTTCGTCTTCACACCAAAGGGAGAGGTGCGACAGCTGCCCGCGGGTGCCACCCTGCTCGACTTCGCCTTTGACATTCATACCGAGGTGGGCTCCAGATGCATTGGAGGTAAGATCAACGGACGCAACGTGCAGCTTAAACACAAGCTTCAGAACGGCGATCATGTGTCGGTAATCACCTCGGTGAAGCAGACACCGAAGCGCGACTGGCTGTCGTTTGTCATTACCAATAAGGCACGAGCGAAGATCAGGCAGGCTCTTAATGAGGAGAAGTTCAAACTGGCAGCTGAAGGCAAGGAGATTCTCACCCGCAGACTCAAGAACTGGAAGATACCCTACGGCGATGCCACTGTAGTCAGGCTGCTGACAGAATACGGGCTTAAGACCTCCCAGGATCTCTATTTCAGTATTGCTATCGGCGAGATAGAGCTCCTGCAACTTAAAAAAGTGCTGCTCAAGGCTGAAGAGCAACCGGCAGAGAGCCATGCCAGGACACCGGAGATACATGCCCAGGAAGAGACTACTACGGCCGTAGGCGACTATCTCGTTATAGACGAGAGAGTTGAGGGTCTCGACTATAAGCTGGCAAAGTGCTGTAACCCGGTCTTCGGCGACAAGATCTTCGGATTTGTGACTGTGCTCGAGGGTATCAAGATACACCGTGCAACCTGTCCCAATGCTGACTTCATGCTCTCAAGCTTCCCCTACCGGGTTGTGAGGGCACGGTGGACCAGGCTGGACTCCTCGAGGGGGTTTCTTACCTCAATACGGCTGACGGGAGTGGAGAACCTGGGTATAGTGGCGAGAATCTCTGAGTTACTGGCTGTGTACCGGGGTGTGGCGGTTAAGAACTTCACATACAGTATGAATAACGGACTCTTTGAAGGACGCATCGAATTGCTGGTACCCAATATCAATATTCTTTACGGCATTATCAAAAAGATTCAGTCAGTCAAGGGCATCACCCGTGTCACGAGGGTGGACGGCTAGGGGGCATTATTCAGTCGGCAGTCACCAGTCGGCAGTCACCAGTCGGCAGTCACCAGTCGGCAGTCGGCAATTGCTGTAAATTATTGATTGACTGAATTCTGAGGACTGCATACTGAAGACTGTGGACTGAAGACTGTCAGTACCTCGGGTCGGGCTTCACGGGCAGTTTCGCCATCTTCTCCACTTCCAGCGAGGTACTGCCGAACTCGTCAACTATTTTACCCTGAATCAGGTAGGTGCCGCTGCCGCGAAACGGCCAATTACTGATCGACTGCGGAAAATGGGTCGTGTCGAAAAACTCGCCGCTATGGTCAATGAAACATCCGAAATTCATCCACTCATTTTTTGCCGTCTTGATATACTTTACATTGACCAGGTGTCCGACCATCTTTACCCTTTGCCCCACAGCATCCTTCATCTTTTCTGCCGTTATCTCACCCCGGAAGCTGGTTTGCAGCATGTCAAACCATGTCATCGTCACCGGGAAGCTGAGAAGCTCTATCTCGTCATAGGCATCCTCAAGCAACGACTGCTCAAAGGGAGGCATGCTGAACCTTTTTGGTTCCGGATTGAACAGTGTGCGTGCCGTCTCTCTCTTCCCCCTGTTTATGAGCATGTGAGCCTCCCACAGCAGCAGTGCCTTGCTCTTGCCGGTGAAACGGAAAGCTCCCGTACGGATCAAAATCACAGTCTGCTCCAGACCTGGACCAATACGTGATATGAAGTCATCTATTCCACTGAAAATCCCATGTTTATCGCGATCGGTAATTATTTCTTTTGCCATGTTTGTCTCCAGCCCCTGTATGTGGATCAACCCTATGAAGAGAGTCTTGTCACAGATAGTGGTTTTATATGTGCTACGGTTAATACAGGGTGCCTCAATGAGTGCTCCCTCGCGCTTTGCCTCATGTACATAGACCCATGTCCGGTAGAAGCCACCGAAGTTGTTG
Organism: uncultured Bacteroidales bacterium; assembly: GCA_937871625.1. Classification (GTDB taxonomy): domain Bacteria; phylum Bacteroidota; class Bacteroidia; order Bacteroidales; family VadinHA17; genus SR-FBR-E99. The sequence continues at coordinate 3,291 of CALMRD010000157.1, forward strand.
ATGACGGCCACCATAAACTCGAGCGGGTAGTGTGCCTTGAGCCACAGGCTCTGAAAGCTTTCGACGGCATAGGAGGCTGAGTGGGCCTTGGAGAAGGAGTAGCCGGCGAACGACTCTATCTGGCGCCACACCTCACTGGTGGTCGCCTCAGGATATCCTTTGGCGCGACAGTTGGCAAAAAAGCGGTCGGTGATCTTCTGCATCTCCTTGCGCGACCGGTGCTTGCCGCTCATGGCCCGGCGCAGCGTGTCGGCATCGGAGAGATCGAGCCCGGCGAAGTGATGGCACACCTTCAGCACATCCTCCTGGTAGACCATCACGCCGAAGGTCTCGCTGAGAAGATCCTTCATCACCGGGTGGATATACTCGAATTTATCCGGGTTATGGAAACGGTAGATGAACTGTCGCATCATGCCCGAGCGCGCCACCCCTGGCCTGATGACCGAGCTGGCAGCCACAAGCGTCAGATAATCATCGCATTGGAGCTTTTTCAGCAGTCCGCGCATCGACGGACTCTCGATGTAAAAACAGCCTTTGGCGTCGCCGCGACGAAGGTGATCCTTCACCAGGGGGTCGTTCTTGAACTGCTGTATGGCATGTACATCCACATCCACACCACGGTTGGCACGTATCACCTCAGCGCTCTCCTTTATATGGCCTATGCCTCTCTGACTCAATATGTCAAGCTTCTCATATCCAAGCTCCTCGGCAGTGTACATGTCCCACTGCGTGGTCGGATAACCCTTCGGTGGCATGTCAAGAGCCGTATAACAGCACACCGGATCTTCCGAGATGAGTACCCCGCCGGCATGAATGCTCCGCAGGTTGGGGAAATCGGCAATCCTGTTGCCGGTCTCGAAGATGAGATCCTGTATGTCACCGCGATTGCTCTCGGCGGAGGGGCTGGCAATGAGAGCATCGATCTCATCTGCAGGCAGTCCGTGCACCTTGCCCAGCTCGCGTACGATCGATTTGCCGCGGAAGGTGTTGATGGTGCCCAGCAGCGCAGTGTGGCGGTGGCCATAACGGCGGAAGATATATTCGGTGACAGCATCGCGCTCTTTCCATGAATAGTCTATGTCAAAGTCAGGAGGCGAGGTCCGCTTCGGGTTGATGAAGCGTTCAAAGTAAAGGTTCAGGTCAATGGGGTCAACATTGGTGATCTTCAGGCAGTAAGCAACAACGGAATTGGCTCCGCTGCCGCGTCCTACATGATAGAAACCGCAGGCCATCGAGTAGCGTATGATGTCCCATGTTATGAGGAAGTAAGCCGAGAAGCCGAGCCGGTCGATGATCTCAAGCTCATGCCTCACCCGTTCTTCAGCTATCCTGTTGTTTTTTCCATATCGGTACTTCATGCCGTCCCATGCCAGCTTCTCCAGCAGCAGTTTGTCGTCATACCTGCTTGCTGAGTAGATCTTCTTGTTCTTGTGCGTGGTGAAGTCTATCTCCAGTGAGCAGTCGTTCAGCAGCCTGCGGGTGTTCTCAATCACCCGTGGCCACATGGCGAACCGACTTGCCAGCGCCGCTTCAGGGATGATGTACTCGTCGGGCAGGGCAGCCATCTCCGGTGTTAGCCGGCTGAGAAGGATATTGTTATCTACGGCGCGCAGGCTGCGGTGTACAGGGTAGTCGGCGGGCGACTCCATTGTAACGGGCTGCAGGATAACGTATTTTGAGAGCTCGTCTTTTGTCGCCGACAGTAGGCGGCCGGCGGCGGCGGGACGTATGCCGAGGTACTCATTGTCGCGCAGGGTGGCAGGGTTGACGTGGCTGTACCTGCCTGCTGCAGCGGTCCTTTCGTCACCGCCGGAGCTTCTGTCCTGCGCTGCCGCAGTGCCGTTCTCCTGGTCAACAGATCCGCTGCCCCGCATTGCAGCAGTGCCGTTCACCCCGTCGCCGGACCCGCTGCCCCGAGTTGCAGCATTG
>CALMRD010000158.1 GCA_937871625.1 uncultured Bacteroidales bacterium
CAGTACACCGTGGGCGAGGGAGGCAACAGGCTCAGCGGCGGGCAGCGGCAGAGGATAAGCATCGCCAGGGCCATCATGGCCAACCCGCCTATACTTATTCTTGACGAAGCCACCTCTGCCCTTGACACCGAGTCGGAGCGCCTGGTGCAGGATGCCATGCTTAAGCTGATGCAGAACCGCACCTCGGTGGTGATAGCGCACCGCCTCTCCACCGTACAGCATGCCGATGTGATAGTGGTGGTGGAAGAGGGGCGCATAGCCGAGTGCGGTACACATGATGAGTTGATCCGGAACCCGGGAAGCATCTACAGGAAGCTGTATGAGATGCAATCGTTTTAGGCAGTAGGCAATAGGAAGTAGGCAGTAGTGGGAGGGATTCGCCGGCTGGCGGAACAAAATATCCGGGAATTTGTTACCTTGGTGATCATCCCTGAACCAACACAAACGACAATGGATATAAAAAGCACCACAGACATTCTCAAGGAGGCCATCCTGCTGGAGCATCGCGGCAGGGCATTCTATTCAGACGTTGCTGCCCGTACGGATAGCGAGGCAGTAAAGAGGATCTTTACCATGATCGCGGAAGAGGAGGGGGAGCATATCCGCTTTCTTTCAGAGCAGTTTAAAAACTATCAGAAGCATAACACCTTCCTGGATGTCACATCACAGACAGGTAATGCTCCCGATGAGGTAGCACTGAAGGTCCTCACGGATGAGATGAAGAGCCAGATCAGCGCAGCAGGCTTTGAAGCCGCGGCCATCAGCGCAGCAATGGACTTCGAGGCGAAGGCTGTGGATCTCTATTCCTCGAGGGCAGAGACTGCTGCTGACCCCAACGAAAAAGCACTCTACCAGATGCTGGCCGACTGGGAGCGGGGGCATCACAAGTGGCTGATGAGGATCGATAAGGAGCTGAGGGAGCAGGTGTGGTACGACAATAACTTCTGGCCTTTCTAGGGGTTGGAGCTTAACCTGGCTGCGTGCCGGGACTCCTGATTTAAACTGTGGGGGAGTCTTTTTTTTACTGTTAAATTGCTCTGTTCGGCAGGCATTCCGGTAATGCTGATCATTATGTCAGGCCGGCAATAACCCCCGGATTTACTAGACCATCCGCCGGAATTTGGCCGGCACTTTTGATTCGAAGCGCATCTCCCTGCCTGTGACGGGATGGATGAATGCCAGCACGCTGGCATGGAGCCCGAGCCTTCCTATAGGACTTGTTAACGCCCCGTATTTCTTGTCTCCTGCAATGCTGTGACCTTTCTCCTGCATATGGAGTCTTATCTGGTTCTTCTTGCCTGTTTCCAGGGTGATCTCCAGTAGGGAGTACTCCTTGCCGCTCCTCAGCAGCCTGAACCGGGTGACGGCAAGGTCACCTCTTTTCGGGTCGGGCGTTGAGTGCATCACCAGCGCCTTGCTCTCATAGATATATGACTTGACGATGCCCTCAAGCTCGGTCATCTCGCCCTCCACCAGGGCCACATAGGTGCGTGCCGTGACATTGCGCTTCCAGTCGCGCTGCAGAAGACTCTGAACCTTCTCGCTGCGGGCGAACATCATCAGCCCGGAGGTGTCGCGGTCGAGGCGGTGCACGATAAAGATCCTGTTCGAAGGCTTCTGGCTCTTGACGTAGGTGCTGAGTATGTTGTATGCCGTGAGGTACTTCTCGTTGTCTGAGGCCATCGATAGCAGTCCGGCGTTCTTGTCTATTACTATAAGGTATTCATCCTCGTAGACGAGGCGCATGTTGCGTGCCATCAGACCACCGGTGTGCCTGGCGGCAGAGATGACGATGGTGTCGCCAGGCTGCAGCTCATGGTTGAACTGTGTCACCGGCTCACCGTTGACCAGCACCTGGCGGTTGCGCAGGAGTGACTTAATGTTGTCGCGGCTCTTACCGGTCAGTGAGCTGAGCAGGAACGGCATGAGAGTGGCCTTCTCAGTGACCTTGAGGGATGTCTCCTTAATCATAGGCGGATTATTGATGCAAAGATAGCAGAGAATACGGGAAAGTGATCGTGCTGAATTGAGGTGCCATGGTTGCGGAGATAAGAGGGAAGCGGGTTAAACTAATGGGACCAGGTTTTTCCATTACTTTCAGGAACCTGCCAATATATTGCATTGCAACCATATAAAAAGCCCCCGGGATCCGGGGGCTGATAATTGTTGTTGCTACTGATGATTTAATTCTTGATGCAGCGAACTGAATACCCATCCCTCATATATTGATCATCAATGTATGCACCTGCTCCGTCATGCTGAATGAAAAAATACCATGCGGACTCACCGGGCATATTATCTACCGTAGAAGTCCAAAAATCTCCTTCATAACCAACGGACGTAAAATTGCCTCCCTGGCCATAACGATGTCCTCCGGGCAAACCGGAAAATCCCTTGGAGTTTGTGGCACCTTCATTAGGACTTAGCCAATGTGTCGTTCCTTTTTCTTTCAGTGCTCCTCCCGCAACATCCTCACCTCCAAGAATGGTAATTAATTCTGATATTTCGGTGCTGGATGGTACATGCCAGCCTGCAGGACACAGCTTATTCGTATTTACGGCCCACCAATTATATAATGCCCCATAATCGTCTTTATATGTTGCCTCATCGTTGTCCTGAAAGCAGAAGCCGGGTGTTGTTAAATTCGTCCACTGGGAATTACCTGTAACCAGTGGTATTTCGTCACCATCATTAAGTTTGGTGGTTTTCAGGTTCTCAGCCATCCATACCTGTGTACCAATTGTTACTGTGTTATAAACATTACCGTCAATGTCGGTTACAGATTCCGGATTATCACCTTCCTTCTTACAGCTAACGGCTAGCACAAGAAATGATGCACTAACAATGATCAGGGCGATCCTGTTTTTTAGTTTCGTTTTCATGAGATGAGGGGTTGTGGGGTTACTGATTATCAAGTTAAATTGTGTAATACACCTGATGGTTACCTGTTTATCGTACCTAATTTAAACTAAATAAATGAGATGGCGAGCATT
>CALMRD010000159.1 GCA_937871625.1 uncultured Bacteroidales bacterium
TTTCCGGCCCACCACCCCCGTTCCTTCACCCTCTGTTCTTCAACCGCAATAAAACCGTTACTGAGATTGAAGGCCTTTATCGAGTCAAGGAGGATACTCAGGCTGTCTTTGTCCACTGTACGGGTGCTGATCTGCAGGGAGTCTCTTCCGGCAATAAAATAGATCCCATTGGCTTCCGCCTCTGCGAAGCTGTCATGCGGTACCTCCAGCACCGTCATTGAGTACTGGGGTGATGCCTCGATGAAGATAGAAACGGGTTCCCGGCCCGATGAGCTTTCAAGAAAGCCCGCAAGTATAACGAGAAGGCCCTGGCCGGTGATTGTGGCAATCCTGTAGAAGGTGCTTCTGATGCCAACATACTTTGCCTGCTGGTTAGTATTCAGGCCGAGCATGTAAAAACCGTCGGCAGCTATATCATGTGTGGCCGAACCGAATGCCAGCAACCAGAAGAATGCCAGTGTGATTTTGAAAAAGAACGATGCCGGGATGGTCAGCGCGATGCTTGCAAAACCCAGTGCCATGACAAGCTGGGTTATTACTATCCACCATCTCTTGGTTTTCAGCAGGTCTACCAGCGGGCTCCATATCGGCTTAATGACCCATGGCAGGTAGAGCAAGCTGGTGTAAAGGGCGATGTCGGCATTGGAGATGCCCATGCGCTTGTACATGATCACTGATATGATGTTTACCGCTACATACGGTAACCCCTCCGCCAGATATAATGTGGGTATCCATACCCATGGCGTTCGTTTTGTCTCTGATGCTTCCATGCTGGTTTATAGTCTCCTGAAAGTGTATCCTTTTCCTGTATAATAGTCAATTATCTCTTCAATCCTGAGCCAGAGCTTGTCGGTGCGCTCAGGAGCGGTACCCGGATGGATCAGCAGCAGCGCCCCGTTGAGTCCGTGCGGTGAGCTCTCTTCAAACCCGGCAAGCCTCTCAATCAGAAACTCGGATGACCTGTAGTTCGCCATTTCGGGCGTGGTGTAGTCGCCGCTGGTTCCGTTGCCCGGGGTGAAGTTCACCAGCGTGAGTCCCATCTCTTCACTCCACCGGCTGATGGCACTGTTGTACCATTCATACGGCGCCAGGAACCAGCGCGGTTTCTCCCTCACTCCTGCCCGTTCAAGTTCACTGATGTTCTTTCTCATATCCTGGTTGAACTGATCCTTGGTGACCAGCAGGGTATCGCGATCCTCCCATGGCGCATAAAGCAGATGGCCGTCCGAGTGAGGACCCAGGTAGTGACCGCCGGAAATCAGTCGTTTTGTTACAGGCGCAAACTGTTTGTTTCTCAGAAAATTGCCTGTCAGGAAGAAAGAGCCTTTGATCTTCTTACGGTCCAGTACATTGAGTATGTGATCAAAACCTTCACCATACTCATCTGCCGAGAAGAGCAGGTATATAGCCTTTTCACCGGATCCCTTCCTGATCAAGGCGCCGTAATCATCCCGGATATCGCCCGAAGCCTCATCGAAGCCCTTTCTCCCCTCCTTCTCCAGTGTTGAGAGGTAATAGCTGAGGCTGGCAGTACCGTCGAGAGTAGGCTCGTTGGTGCTGTAGTCGCCGATGTCATCATGATAGACCACATTGCCGTTCTGGAAGGCGGCATAGGGATCCGGGTTCAGAAGCGTGAGGCCTCTGCGACTCTCATAGATACCCCTGTACACCGGCCCGTCAACCAGTCCTCCTGTTGTCGTCTGACCAAGGTAAACGGTAACAGCTGAGTGGGGATAGAGGGGGTAGTCCCCGCCGGCCGGCAGTCCGCATATCATTGATGTTCCCCACGGGTTACACCCGAAGAGCCAGTCGCGCATCGCCGCCTCCATATGATCAAACCTGGTGTCGCCCGTGGCCTCGCGGTAGAGCCTGCATTGTGTCAGGGCTGCTGCCACATAGTTATTGGAGCACCACACAAAGGGTATCTTCACCTGGAAGACGTCATGCTGATCACGGGCGTTGATAAGGTCGAGGCCCTTACGCATGAAATCACTGTATTTCTGTGAATATTTCGTGTCTGACATGGCGAGTTGTGCGTGGCCCAGGTTTACAAACGGGTAAAACTGGTAATGGCGCGCAGTATCCTTCTCTATCCAAGGTGTGAAGGGCTCGAGTGTCCCCCAGTAGTCGGCCTCGGCCAGCAGTTCCTCATCGCCGGTGAGCGACCAGAGCTCCCATGCTGCCAGCTCCATGTCATCAACATAGTTATCCTCTTCATAGAAGTAGGGAGAGACGTTGCAGGCTGTCTGTGTCGCACCCGGGTCAGTACGGGCAAACTCCAGGGCATCGGCAGCCTTTGCCGCCATGTGAGAGGCAAATGACGGATCACTCTCTGCAAAGAGGCGGGCTCCCATGGCAAAGACAGAGGCAAACTTGCCTGCCGTGGAGGAGACTCCCTCGGTGCGGTTCTTGAACCTGGCCAGTCCCTGCGGCTTGCCCGTGACGAAGTACACCGGCCTGTGAGGTCCTAGCCCGTAGTCAGCCCTGTCGAGGTTAGGCAGCCTGAATCCCCGGTGGTCGCGGTCGTCAGCCACCTGATTGTACATCATTCCGCTGTCAGGGTTCATCTTCAGCAGCCACTCCAGACCCCACCTCACCTCATCAAGGATGTCGGGGATGCCGTTGCTGCCGGGCATCCCGGCCGCATCATGGCTGTCGCCAAAAATCTCCGGGGATCTCTCCCAGGCGAACATCATCTGATAGACCGAGTTGGATGTGGTGGCTGTGTATCTCAGGTGATCGCTGGCATCATGATAGCCTCCCCTGACATCGATGACCGTGCCGGAGAGTGTCGGATGATCTACAATAACCCCGTCATGAGCATGACATGAGTCGGCAAGGAAGGGATTGTACCCGCA
>CALMRD010000160.1 GCA_937871625.1 uncultured Bacteroidales bacterium
TGTTGACCCACAGGGGCTCGAACCCCGACTCTTCTGAACCAAAATCAGACGTGTTACCAATTACACCATGGGTCAATCGGCGCCTGATGAGGCGATGCAAAAATAGCTTTTTTTTCTGATTTCAGGTCTGCTCCGTCTCGTAATAGATGAACGGACAGTCTATGAATGACTGAATTATCTGACCCAGCTCATACTGCTCCTCGTCACCCTTCTCATAAAACCACTCTATGGAGACATTCTCCCGTACGTTGGGATAGAGCGCAAGCCTCTTGACAATGGAATAGACCCACTTGGTGGATGAGGTGTTGATGAAATCAAACGAGAGTATGACACGAGTCCTCACCTCAGGCTGCTCCACATAGGCTGCCACCCACGCTTCCAGAGGCCTGTAGAAATCAGAAGCATTCTCGGCAATAGACCTGCCCCTGATCTCAAGATGACCCTCAAGAAACAGTACCTGAGGTGTTACCTTGGTAGGTTCTATTTTTATGATTTCCAATCCCATATCTGCCCTGCACGGAAAATTCCCCCCTGTCGTGGCTTCACAAAAATAATAAAATAAGAGTTGTCACTCTCCGATGTCAGTTATTTTTCAGATCCTGTGAAAAAAGGGTCAGTTCTCCCTGCTCCCACAGCGTCGGATGCTGCGCATCAAATCTGCCGACAATAGCCTGCATTATGGTACGCCTCATAAAATCCGACTTGCTTCTGACACGAAACCGCCTGCAGTAGACATTCAACGCCTTCGCCTCCCTCTCATTAAGCCTCAGCGTGAGAGTCGTGGTTCGTTTTATTCTGTCACCCCTGGCCGGTCCGTGTTTCAATCCCGCTATAAATTTGTTACTAAAATAACCCTTCCGCTCCTGCCCTCCGGGCACCTGAAGCGTGAATTATTAACAAAATAAAAAAGGTCAGCACTAAGTGGCTGACCTGCTTTATTTTAACTTATTAATAATTATTACATCCTCTCCAGGGCATTGAGATCGGCAAAGGCCTCCTTAAGTCTTGCAATGAAGGTCTCCTGGCCCTTGCGCAGCCATACTCTCGGGTCATAGTACTTCTTGTTCGGCTTGTCGTCGCCCTCGGGATTGCCAATCTGGCCCTGCAGATAACCCTTCTTTGCCTCGTAGTAGTCCTTCACGCCAGACCAGAACGCCCACTGCATGTCGGTGTCAATATTCATCTTGACAGCACCGTATCTGATGGCTTCGGTGATCAGATGCTTCTCTGATCCCGATCCTCCGTGGAAGACGAAGTTGACAGGGTTGGGGCCTGTCTTGAATTTCTTCTGTATGTAGTCCTGTGAGTTTTTCAGTATCTCAGGTCTCAGTGTGACGTTTCCGGGTTTATATACACCGTGAACGTTGCCGAAAGAGGCAGCGATGGTGAAGTTGGGAGAGATCTTCTTAAGCTCCTCGTAAGCATAGGCTACATCCTCCGGTTGGGTATAGAGCCTCGAACTGTCAACGTCGGTGTTGTCCACACCGTCTTCCTCGCCTCCTGTTACCCCCAGCTCTATCTCGAGGGTCATACCCATCTTGTCCATACGCTCAAGATATCTCTTGCAGGTCTCGATGTTCTCCTTCAGCGGCTCCTCGGACAGGTCAAGCATGTGTGAGCTGAAGAGGGGCTTGCCGTTGGTCTCGTAAAACTCCTCGCCGGCGTCGAGCAGCGCATCTATCCATGGAAGAAGCTTGCGGGCAGCGTGATCGGTATGGAGCACAACAGGTACACCGTAGTACTCAGCCACATTATGCACATGCAGGGCACCGGAGATGCCCCCGGCGATGGCTCCCGTCTGGTTATCCTTCGGCAGGCCCTGTCCGGCAAAGAAGTGTGCCCCACCATTTGAGAACTGGATTATGACCGGCGAGTTGACCTCGCGGGCAGTCTCCAGAACGGCATTCACCGAATCGGTACCAACCACATTGACCGCCGGTATGGCAAAGTCGTTTTTATTGGCATAATCAAAAAGTCTCTTTACATCCTCACCGCAGATCACTCCGGGTTCCAGATTTAATCCTTTGTTACTCATTATCTTGAACGTTTTTATGAAACATCAAATCAAAAGCAGGGCAAAGATAAGCAAAATTGACAGACTCCATTCCATCACCCGATGCAGCACGATATTGCTTCCAATGTCTTTATAATACTGATCAATTTCATATCTTCGTAGCTTCATTCAAAGCCATCATTCAGAGAACATGAAAAGAAAATTCCTCTTCCTGGGTTTTATCTTATTGCTGGGAGCGGTCACGGCGATGGCCCAACCGAAGGCATGGACGCTGGAGGAGTGCATCGCGCATGCCCTGCAGAACAACATCCGGATAAAGCAGCAGGAGATCATGACCCAATACCAGCAATCTGCCCTCGAGCAGTCAAAGCTGAACCTGCTTCCCACTCTCAACGGCAGTGCCTCGCATAACTACGCCTTCGGCCGTGCTCTTGATGAGACCACCTACGAGTTCACCGAGAATGAGACCGTACAGTCAAACAACTTCTATGCCGGCAGCAATGTGACACTGTTCCACGGGCTTGTCAACTACAATACCATTCAGAAGAACAAATACCAGCTTCTTGCCAGCGAGCAGGATCTGGAGCGGTTCAGGGATGACATCTCGCTCAGCATCGCCATGGCATACCTTCAGATACTGTTGAACCAGGAGCTTGTCACTGCCACTGAGGCACAGGTAGAGCTCACCAGGCAGCAGATAGAGCGAACGGGTAAACTTGTTGAAGCCGGCAGTGTCGCCCGCGGCAATCTGCTTGACATAGAGGCGCAGGCAGCACGCGAGGAACTGCAGCTTGTCAACCTGCAGAACCAGCTGACCCTCTCACTGCTGACCCTGGCGCAGATGCTCGAACTGCCCAACGCCGATGACTTTGCAGTGGCCGTACCGGTAATAACAGTTGATGATCAGGCTGTCAGGGGCGGTCCTCTTGACATCTATTCCATAGCTGAGAAGAGCCGGCCGGAGATTCTCAGCGCCGAATACCAGCTGAAGAGTGCCGAACTTGACCTGGCCATCGCCAGGGGAGGGAGGAGCCCAAGGCTAAGCCTTGGCGCCACGGCCTCAACAGGCTACTCTGACAAGAGGCTCAAGCCTGTCACCTTTGAGGCATATCCCTTCGGCGAGCAGCTGAATGACAATCTTAACTACGGTCTCGGATTCTCCCTCAACATACCCATCTTCAACGGCTGGCAGGTAAATACCGGCATCAGGAACTCCAGGCTGGGCATTGAGAACTCACAGTATGCTCTGGAGAACACTAAGAAAGAGCTCTACAAGAGCATCCAGCAGGCCTTCACTGACGCCACCGGTGCCATGAAGAAGTACAACGCCAGCCAGAAGGCTGTGGCCTCAATGGAGGAGGCCTTCAGATATGCCGAACAGAAGCTTGACGTGGGCCTGGTGACAGCGGTTGAGTATAATCAGTCAAAGACACAGCTGCTCAATGCACAGAGTGAGATGGCCCAGGCAAAATATGAGTTTGTCTTCAAAACCAAGGTCCTCGACTTCTACCGTGGCATACCACTGACCCTCGAGCATATTACCCGTATGGCCCAATAAACCTGAAAATATCTGTGATGTAACTTACATGAGCAATGGTCTACAACAACAGTTGATTACTTAATTCATGTAAGTTCCATCCGAACAAAGAAATAACAAAATAATACCCGAATGAAAAACAACAAAATACTCAAGATCCTTGTACCGGCAGTACTGGTTCTCATAATATTTGCCGCCATTGGCAAGAAGAAGGGATGGTTCGGCAAGGAAGCCACGGTGAAGGTATCTGTGGAGAAGGTGGCCGTCAACACTATTGTGGAGGCTGTCACTGCCAACGGCAAGATCCAGCCCGAAACAGAGGTAAAAATCAGTCCTGACGTCTCCGGCGAGATCGTCGAGCTGCACGTCAGGGAAGGTGATTTCGTTCAGAAAGGTACCCTCCTCTTCAAGATCAAGCCGGAGATATACATCTCAGCCAGGGAGCGTGCCGCAGCCACCCTCAACTCCACGAAGGCGAGGCTGGCACAGGCCGAGGCACAGCTGATACAGGCGGAGCTGGCATTTAACAGGAGCAAAAAGCTCTATGATGAGAACACCATCTCCCAGGCTGACTTCGAACAGGCGGAGTCACAGTATAAGATCGCCAAAGCCGAAAAGGAGAGTGCTGAATATTCGGTGAAGAGCTCGGAAGCCTCTCTCAAGGAGGCCAATGAGAACCTGGTGAAGACCACCGTCTACGCGCCCATGACGGGAACCATCTCCAGCCTCTCTGTGGAGCTTGGCGAAAGGGTGGTAGGTGCCAATATGATGACGGGTACTGAGGTGTTGCGAGTGGCCGACCTGAACAGGATGGAGGTTGTCGTTGACGTCAATGAGAACGACATCATAAATGTCAAACTTGGCGACAGTACCAAGATTGAGGTTGACGCCTATATGGAGCGTGCCTTTGCAGGCGTGGTGACCGAGATAGCCAACTCAGCCAACACTCTCGGTACCACCTCTGACCAGGTCACCAACTTCGAGGTCAGGATACTTATGCTGAGGGAATCATACGACGACCTCCTCGGCGAGAATAATCCCAGTCCCTTCAGACCCGGCATGTCAGCGTCGGTAGACATTTTCACCAGCACCAAGAACGACGTTGTAACGGTGCCCATACAGGCGGTCACCACACGTACTGACACAACTGTAGTGCAGGCCGCCGGCTCTGACGAGATCCGCACGCTGGTCTTTGTCTCTGACGGAACCTATGCACTTGCCCGGGATGTGAAGACAGGCATCCAGGACAATGTCAACATCGAGATCGTCAGCGGGCTGGAAGAGGGAGAAGATGTTATAGTGCAGCCCTTCAGCGCCATCTCCAAGAAACTGGCCGATTCAACTCTTATCGAAGTGGTTGACAAGGACGAGCTTTTCAAGATTGACAACAAGAAAAAGTAACGTCACAAGGTACACGTACCGGCTATGATCCTTTGCATTGAGACAGCCACCGAAGTCTGTTCGGCAGCACTGTGCGATGAAGAGCGGGTGATCAGCCTGCGTGAAGCTCCGAAAGGTGAATCGCATGCTGCACAGCTGACAGTCATCATCGGCAGCCTTCTCGAAGAGGCCGCAGTTACTGCCGCCGACCTTGAGGCAGTGGCGGTGAGCAAGGGCCCGGGCTCATATACAGGACTGAGAATTGCCGTCTCTGTAGCCAAGGGAATAGCCTACGGTGCCGGCATCCCCCTCATTGGTATCAATACGCTGGAGGCAATGTGCCACGGATACCTTGCCGCCAACCCTCTGCCACCCTCCTCCGGAACCCTGCTATGCCCGATGATAGATGCAAGACGAATGGAGGTCTACAACGCGGTCTTCAGGAGCAACGGCACAACTGTCAGGGAGACATCGGCTGACATCATAGACGGAACGTCGTACAGTGAACTGCTTGATGCCGGTAAGGTTATCTTCTTCGGAAACGGGGCCGAAAAATGCAGGGAGATCATCAGGCACCACAATGCGATTTTCGAAGTTCCATTTCACCTCTCGGCATCATATTTGCACAAACCGGCTGTGAGAGCATTGCAGGACAAACAGTTTGAGGATGTTGCCTATTTTGAACCATATTATCTCAAGGAATTCATTGCAACGGTTCCCGGCAAGCTTTTCCCGCAATAAACCAGGTTACTCCATGATAAAGAAAACAGTCATACTGGTGCTGATCATGACTGCCGGCATTCAACGGCTTGATGCACAGAAGCAGCCTTACATGCCCGGAGAAAAGGTATCATACCAGATAAGATACGGTCCTGTCGGCAGCGGCCAGGCATCCATTGAGATCAATGAAGCATTCTACAAGGGAGAGCCGGTATGGCATGCCAGGGTCAGCGGGCAGACAACAGGACTGGCCGATGTGATTTACAAGGTGAGAGATACATACGAGAGCTATATAGATCCTGAGAGCGACCTGCCCGTCTTCTCAATAAGAAACATCCAGGAGGGACGTTACCGGAAGTATAATGAGGTGGGGTTTGACCAGAGATCAAGAAGTGACTCCACGCTGGTCTTCAGTGACCTCACCGGCAACCATACGGCACCGAAGGGACTGCTTGACATAGTCTCATGCTTTTACTGGTTCAGAAAATACCACCTGGCCAACGGTGAACCTCCGGTCCCCGGAGAGACCTACAAGATGACAACATGGTTTGCTGATGAGTTGTATCCTATCATATTGAAATACTGGGGTAAGGAGACCATTAAGACGAAAACGGGCCGGATCGAATGCCACAGGTTCCATCCCGTCACCGAAGTGGGAAGAGTCTTCCAGACGGAAGAGGACATGACCATGTGGTTTACCGCTGATGAAAATTTTTTACCGGTTAAGATACGTTTTGATATCTTTGTGGGGTCATTTCACGTCGATATGACAAGTTATGAAGGGCTTGGAGCGCCTCTGAATTTCATTGACAATTAAAGATTTTACAATTTTTTTTATGGCTACAACCGCAGATTTCAGGAACGGAATGGTGATCGAATACAACAATGATCTCTATACCATAGTACAGTTTCAGCACGTGAAGCCCGGCAAGGGCCCGGCCTTCGTGCGGACGAAGCTGAAGAACGTGACAACAGGCAAGGTGCTTGACAATACATTCAACTCAGGAGTAAAGGTCAATGTGGCGCGCGTCGAGCGCAGACCACATCAGTATCTGTACAGCGACGACATGGGTTATCACCTGATGCACCTTGAGACCTTCGAGCAGATAACCGTGCCCGAGACAATGTTGGAGAACAGCGACCTGCTGAAAGAGGGGGAGACGGTAGAGGTGGTGGTTCATGCTGACACCGAAAATGTTCTGATGGTAGATATCCCCGTCAACGTGGTCATGGAGGTGACATACACCGAACCCGGACTGCGCGGTGACACAGCAACCAATACCCTCAAGCCGGCCACGATAGAGACAGGCTCGACTATAATGGTTCCGCTGTTCGTAAGTGTGGGTGACAGGATTCGCATTGACACCCGCGACAGGTCATACATCGAACGCGTCAAGGGTTGAGACGGCTGTGATGACCCCGGGCAGGCTACCGAAGGACAGGTTGAAGATGTCGAAGTTCAAACTCGACGCCCTGCTCGATATTACCCTCTCCATCAACGCCAACCTGCCTACCTCGGATCTGCTGAAGAAGTATGAATCGATCCTCCGTGATGACCTCGGCATAGGCAAGATCCTCCTTTACAAACAGGGGGAGCAGTGGGAAGCGATGCTTAACTCAGGCTTCCCTGACAACCTTCAGATCAATATTGATGTTGAACGTGACCTGCTGTGCTTCAGGGAGATACAAACAGAGGTGGCGCAGAAGCCCTTCAAAGGCGTTGATTTTATCATCCCCGTCCTGAATAACAATATCCCTTCTGCCTATGTGCTTATAGGCGACATCGATGAGGAGGGCGAGGGGATGAGCCCCCTTATCAAACACCTGAATTTCATTCAGACAATCTCCGGCATCATCGTTGTAGCCATCGAAAACCAGCGTCTCTTCAGGGAGAGCCTCAGGCAGGAGGCTCTGCGCAGGGAGCTGGAACTGGCAGCACGCATGCAGACGATGCTTATCCCTGATAACAACAGGCTGCCGGCTGATGAGCGGATCAGGGTGCAGGGCTTCTACAACCCGCACTATGAGGTAGGCGGCGACTATTATGATTTTCTAACCCTATCGGACAATGTGATAGGCTTCTGCATAGCTGACGTATCAGGAAAGGGAATGTCTGCCGCCCTCCTGATGTCCAACTTCCAGGCCAGCCTCAGATCTATCTTCACCGCTGAAGCCAGCCTGGAGGAGCTGATAAGGAAACTGAATGCCCTTGTGGTGGTCAATTCTGCCGGCGAACGGTTCATCACCCTATTCATTGCAAGATATAACCTGAAGACACGCGTACTCGAATATGTCAACGCTGCCCATAACCCTCCCGTGACGGTGGACCTTAAGACACACCGTACGGCCGTGCTGAGACAGTCGTGCGTGGGCGTGGGCATGCTCGATGAGATGCCATGGGTGCGGACTGACTATGTCACGCTTACCAACCCTACGAAGATCATCTGTTACACCGACGGGCTGTCGGAGCTGAAGGATGAAAAGGGCATCGATCTTGGAACAACCCCGATTATCAAACACTTTGGCGACAGGCTGCCGGTATCCGATAACATCCGGAGCCTGATCGACGATCTTGACATCCACCCCGGTAACCCGCGGCTCTTTGATGATGTCTCTATCCTTGCGATGGAGTTGCTGTAATATCATCGGCCTGAGCCTCGTCAGCACGACTCCTTGTCTCAAGGTCCATCGCAACCAGTATGGCGATGAAACCCCACCATAGGGCTGCGATCTTGTCGCTGTCGAGGAAGCTGTTCATGAGGCCGTGCACCGCATAGGTGATCAGGCCCGTGAGCAGGGCCAGAACAAGAAGCCCTTCCCGGCCCCTCCTCCCCCGGTACCAGACCTTTATGCCGGTTATGACCGCCGTGACCGTGATGAGAAGGAACAGCAAGGCTCCGGGCAGGCCTGACTCGCTGAGTGCCCCGAGGTATTCACTGTGAGCGTTACCGGCATCACCGAAGTCAGTACTTATGGCCGTCCTCTCCGATGCCTTCTGGAACGGAGCATAGTTGAACTGGTATGTGCCGGGTCCCCATCCTACTGCAGGCTTGACGGTAAACATCCTGAGGGCGCACTTCCACCTGTTGATGCGTTCGAGGTTCGACTGGTCGGTTGAGATGTTGGCTGCCGACCGCAGATGCTGGCTCAGGTCGGCAGAGGAGTCCTCAGTCGTGCTGTCCATCCTCTGCCATATCCATCCTGCACTGAGCACCAGTGCCATGATTAATCCTGCAGCAGCGAACCAGAGCAGCCTGACAGGCATCCTGATCCAGAGTATTGTCGCCAGGAGCGCAGCAGCGATCAGGCTCACCCATGCTGCCCTGCTGTACGACAGTATAAAGCCGGCAACAAAGAGTAGCAGAAGGGTGAAGAGCAGCACTTTTGTCATCATGCTGTTGCCCTTTCTGAACATTATGACTGTCAAGGGGGGCATGAGAAATGCCATGGAGGCTCCGAATGAGGTGTGATCCCTGTAGAAGGGATAGCATGCCGAGTGTGCGAACTGCTGGTTCAGGAAGCCTGCTCCCTGGACCCTGATGATAAAATATATCACTACGAGGGCAAGACCGGCGGAACAGGCAATCACATATCTTCGTCTGAACCTCTCAGCGGAGGCCAGCTGTGCTGCCATCAGATAGAAGCCCGCAGTGAACCACAGCCGGTAAGCCAGTGTCTTGAAGGAGACCCCCGGCATCGTGGATGTCAGCGATGTGACAAGGGTCCAGAGAAGGTAGAGGCCGATCATGATTGTCATCGGGTGCCGCAGGAGTCTTGAGGGAAACTCACGGGTGGCCAGCAGCTTGAAGAGAGTGACCATCAGCAGTAACGCCAGCACCGGTTCTGTAGGAATGGAGAGGTCAATACCGGTGCTTCCTGTCAGGTAGCTCAGCTGCAACGACAGCGGGGTGAGAAAGAGAGTCAACAGCAGGAGATGCTCAAGGGAGAAGAGCGCCAGCAACAGAATCGCCAGCGCTGCCGGGAGAAGTAATATCAGCAGCTCACTGCCTGTCATCACCGCGATGCAGCTTCACCCCTTCTGCCACGAAGAGTATCAGGGCCATGAGGATCAGTGCCGATATCGTAGAGACAATGACGATGATACTCCGCCTGGGGAAGGCCTTTTTTTCAGCCACCACGGCAGAGTCCACCACCAGGGTGTAGGGCATCGTCTGTCGGCTGAGAGCCAGCGCTTCAATATGCCTGCCGCGAATAAGATTCAGATAGTCGGTCTCTGTCTCAAGTATGGCGTAGCTCTTCAGGGCTGCAGCACCCTCAAGAAGGGTGAGGGAATCAAGGTACTGCCTCACCAGTGCCTCCTGCTCAGCATAGCTGCGGCTTATCTCATCAACCATGACGGCTGCCGCGCTGCGCTGCATGTTATTGAAGATTGTATCGGCGCGGGCAGCTATATCATTTGCCATGATGCAGGCCAGCTCACGGTCACGGTCCCTGACGCTTATCTCCACCGAGCCGAATGATGTCTTCGAGCTCCGGATAAACCTGTCCATCTTTTCGGCTATGACAGTATTTGGATAACGCTCTGTCGGTTTGATGCCGTAATGTGTTGCCAGGTCATACTTCTCCCGCAGGTAATCCCTGACCTGTTCACTGCTGATAACCTGTATCAGCTTTTCAGTTGCATCGTCGCCCCCGAAGAGTTCAGTGTTGGATGCAGCCTCCCCCAGCAGTGTACGGGTCTCGGTGATGTTTGATGAGGGATAGAGGGTGACGGTTGATTCATACAAAGGCTTGATCATAAGTGATATCACCGCAGAGACTACAGCCGCGACCACTCCAGCAACCAGAAATTTCCTGAAGTGGCGGATGATAAAATTCAAAAGGTCAATGGAGTCCGTCCTGAACTCAGCCCTTACTTTCTGTTCCATGGAGCTTCTCTTCTTTTATGTCACTCTTACAAGGTAATAGCTCTTCTTGCCTTTCTGAATGAGGAGGTACCTGTTATTCAGCAGGTGATCGGTTGTGACAGTCATATCGGGACTATCGATCCTGCTCCTGTTGAGGCTGACGCCCCCACCCTGTATCAGTCGCCTTATCTCTCCCTTTGATTCGGCTATCTTCGTATGAAGTGCACAGAGGTCAGAGACGTTTACCCCTGCCAACAGCACCTCCCTGTCAATGTCAAAGAGAGGCACTCCCTCGAAGACGGAGAGGAAGGTCTTCTCATCCATGCGCTGCAGCTGTTCGGTAGTGCCCTTGCCGAACAGTATCTGCGAAGCCTCCACGGCAGCATTGTACTCCTCCCGTGAGTGAGCCATGACCGTCACCTCTTCGGCGAGCCGTTTCTGCAGGATGCGCTGGTGAGGCTCGGCACGGTGAGCTGCGACAAGATCTTCTATTTCGCTGCGCGAGAGCATGGTAAAGATTTTGATAAACTTCTCCGCATCATCGTCAGCCACGTTGAGCCAGAACTGGAAAAAGCTGTACGGCGTTGTCCTTGACGGGTCAAGCCAGACGTTGCCGCTCTCGGTCTTGCCGAACTTGCGTCCGTCGCTCTTTGTTATCAGCGGGCAGGTCATGGCCCACGCTTCGCCGCCGGTCTTGCGCCTTATCAGCTCGGTGCCGGTGACTATGTTGCCCCACTGGTCTGATCCGCCCATCTGCAGGCGGCAGCCGTGACTGGTATAAAGATGGAGGTAGTCGGTGCCCTGCACCAGCTGGTATGAGAACTCGGTGAATGACATCCCCTGGCCTGTCTCGGAGTCAAGCCTCTTCTTCACCGAATCCTTTGACATCATGTAGTTGACGGTGATGTGCTTGCCAATATCCCTTATAAAGCCAAGGAATGAATACTCCTTCATCCAGTCGTAGTTATTGACCATCACGGCCCTGTTGGGTGCCGAGGAACTGAAGTCGAGAAATTTTTCGAACTGTCTCTTCAGGCCCTCCTGGTTATGACGCAGTGTCTCCTCACTGAGCAGGTTACGCTCCTCGGACCTGCCGGAGGGGTCACCGATCATGCCGGTGGCACCCCCTATAAGCACTATCGGGGTATGTCCCGCATTCTGAAAATGCTTCAGCATCATCACTCCCACAAGGTGACCTATGTGCAGTGAGTCTGCCGTGGGGTCAAAACCAACGTATGCCGAGCTCCTCTCCCTGAGCAGGAACTCTTCTGTTCCGGGCATGATATCATGTATCATCCCTCTCCATCTCAGCTCTTCAACAAAATTGATCATCAGAATATTGAATTCAGGTGTCGCAAAGATATCAAAACCGGTCAGATGGTCAGCCCCGGCGATTGCTTTTTTGGCCTGTTGAAGCTGTCTATGAGATCGCCTCCCTCAACCATGGGGAATATTGCAGGCACAAGATCTGCTATCGGATTATAGAGAAATGATCTGGAAATTGTGGAGGAGGGCAGGAAATGTCTCTTCTCGTCAATGCTGTTGAGGAACACAAAGACAACACTCAGGATCAGGGCGGTCTTCAGGACACCGAAGACGGCGCCCAGCGATTTGACCACAAACCCCAGCGCCATCGCCTTCAGGAGGGTGTCGAGCAGCTTGCCGAGCAGATAAACGCCTATCACTATTGCGATAAAGGTGACGGCGAAGGCAATAATTCCCGTCCATGACGACTGCATGTCGAACCATCCCGACAGCTTGCCGGCGGTCCAGTCAGAAAAATGGATGGCACCCCAGATGCCCAGCACCAGCGCCGCCAGTTCAGCGATCTCTATTATCAGCCCGTTGATAAACCCCTGTATCAGCCCGAATGCGAGCAGGGCAAGGATGATTAAGTCAATCCAATTCATTGTTGATTAGTTTGAGCGTATGAAGTTATGAAAAGGATAGGCAATAGGCAATAGGCATTAGGCATTAGGCAATAGGGGGCCGAGCGATTTTAGCGAAGGAGCC
>CALMRD010000161.1 GCA_937871625.1 uncultured Bacteroidales bacterium
GGCACCCACGATAGCCTGTGTGGTAGAGACCGGCAGTCCTGCCCTGGTCATAAAAAACACAGTTAGTCCTGCCGCAAGAGCCACGGTGAAGGCTCCACCCATGGCGTTCACCGATCCCAGCCGTCCCAGCGTGTCAGAAGCACCCGCGCCCTGCAATACTGCTCCAACGATGACAAAGACTGAAGCAATCACTGCGGCCCTGGTAAAGGAGAGCATCCTTGATCCCACGGCAGAACCGAAGACGTTGGCTGCATCATTGGCACCCAGTGTCCACCCGAGAAAAAGACCGCTGGTGAGAAAAAGAAAAATCATGATCAGAGCATTTGCCTTATTGCCATTGAGGCCAGCAGGTCAGCCGCTGCCTGGGCGGAGTCAGAGATGTTCTCAATATGGTGGGTAATATACCGTATATGTGCCTTCTCAGCCAGCGAGAGGTCATTCATCTCATGAAATACCTTTTTCTTTAACTGGAAGGCAGCTTTATCTGTCTCTCTCTCAAAGAAATATACTTTGATAAGCTTTTCCCGGACCAGGTGGGGCTCCCTGAAGAATGTTCTTGCTGCAGGAATTAGCTCTTCAGCTGCATTCCCGGATACTTCTGCCAGTGAAATGAACTCCTCCACCAATGATGAAGGTATGTGCGGCATTTCCACATAAAACTCATTCAGCGATTTTTTGGCCGTGTCAATGATCTCATCAAGCTGCCACAGCAGCTTCACCATTTCGCTTCTCTGCTGAGGGAGGATTGAATGAACGATCATGTCATTTTCAATGGTTCTCTGGAGTTTGTCAGCCTTTCCTTCCATATCATCGATCTTGGCCAGATGATTATGAAAAGCATTGCGATCTCCCTTTACGTATGCCTTGATACCCTCCTTAAAGATGAGTATCCCTATCTCAATGGTGTCAAAGAATTCATCAATTCTTAGCGAAAGTTCCCTGGTTGTGCGGGTGAATAGTGACATATGCCCTGTTTTGTATTGGTAATGACAAATATATTAAGAAAAGAGGCAGGGGCTAAATCTTTCAGAAGTCAATGATTCTTTCTACCCGGTGATTTTTCAGCCAGCTCTTTATTATCACCTGAATGTCCCTGTTGTCAGGGGCTTTCGTGATACAATCATGCACCGCTTCCAGCCCGAATCCCACCTCATTTATGTTAAAGTACCCGTAACCGGCATATTTGCCGTTGAGTATCTTCACTGCCGACCGTTCTTCTGCATTGCGGCCGCGGTCGATAATGAAGAAATTACGTTCCCTGAAGATGAACTCATCCAGTGCCATCAAGGCTCTTTCATTGTACTCTTTCGGTTTCTCCTCTCCGCAGCATGCCCCTCTGCAGAGGCTCACCTGGTGGTGGAAGCATGGTCCGTCGGTATCGTAAAGGCCACACAGTTTCTGACACAACTCGTACTTGGCCATCAGCTGCTCCAACCTGCCCCTGACATTATCACGTGAGGCGAATAGCGAGAGGGGGACGGCATCGCCTGTAACCCTGCGGAATTCAAAACGTATATACCCGCAGGAATCGGTGAAACTGAAGATGCCCCATGGGTGTCCTGTGCGGCGCTGTGCCCTGTTGAAGAGCGGTTTATTCATCTTTATCTCCGCCGACTCAAGCAGGAGCGCTATCAGCTCACTGCCCGTAGACTCCCAGGTGATATCAGCGATCATAGAGCGCATCTCCATGGCTCTTGAAGAGGTGTTGTTCGAGAGATGCGTGTTCACCCTCTGAAAGAGGTTACAGCTCTTGCCGACATAGATGACATCACCATCCTCATTATAAAAATAGTAGACGCCTGGTTCTTCCGGTATCTCCTGCAGCCTGGAAACGTCAAGAGCAGGATGGAGCTTCGAGGCTTTGCGGTTTTTGATCAGGCTTCCCGACTGGAGGGCACTGTCTCTCTCGAGCAATATCTCCAGCAACCGTACGGTGGCAAGGGCATCACCTGAAGCACGGTGGCGGCCGTTGATTTCAATACCCAGCTCACCACACAGTTTTCCCAGACTGTAGGATTTATGCCCGGGCAGGAGCTTCCTGCTGAGGGCCACGGTATCCAGAAGCGGCCTTTTGAAGTTGTAACCCAGCATGCTGAACTCCTGCCTGATGAATGAATAGTCAAACCGCGCATTGTGAGCCACAAACACTGCACCTTCCGTCATCTCAACAACCCTCTTTGCTACCTCGTAGAATTTCGGGGCATCCTCCACCATCTCGTTGGTGATACCTGTCAGCGATGTGATGAAATAGGGTATTGAGCGCTCGGGGTTGACCAGAGTACAGTACTCCTCAACAATCTGTTTGCCGTCATGGAGATAGATTGCTATCTCGGTGATCCTCTCCAGCCTGGCGCTTCCTCCTGTGGTCTCTATATCAACAATGGCATACACTGATCCTGCAAAATGCGAAGATAATTACTTTCAGAGCCTGGATGAAATATTCATAAATTTGCATTTTAGTATTAGAGGTTATGGATTGCATCGGACGATATTACTATCTCGATGGCCGTATATACACTGCCGTCGAAGGTATGCCGGAGCTCTCCGGAGAGGTCTCCTTTTACGAGGTTATCAGGACGAGGAACGGCGTGCCTCTCTTTTTTGACGAGCATATGAAGCGTCTTGGTAACGGTATAGCAACCAGATATGATATTGACCACGACATTGCTGACAGGGTGGCGGCAG
This sequence comes from uncultured Bacteroidales bacterium, assembly GCA_937871625.1. Lineage (GTDB taxonomy): Bacteria > Bacteroidota > Bacteroidia > Bacteroidales > VadinHA17 > SR-FBR-E99. The sequence goes on from CALMRD010000161.1 coordinate 2,686, forward strand.
GCTTCGATACCCTTGTCAGCAGTGAGTCATTTCAGGAGATGAATGTCAGGGTAACAGTCACCTTCACTGGTATGCAATATTCGCTTCATATATGCTACATACCATCATCCTACCCAACCGAAGAGATTATACACGAAGGTGCAAGGTTGATACTTTTTCACGCCGAAAGGATTGATCCGGGTGTCAAGATACTGAACAAAAGCCTCAGGATGAATGTCAACACCGAGTTGCAACACAGGAAGGCCTATGAGGCACTGCTGGTTAACCGCGAAGGGTTGATCACTGAGGGAAGTCGTTCAAACGTGTTCTTCATTGAGGATGAGAGCCTCATCGTTACCCCTCCCGACAGCATGGTGCTGTCAGGAATCACCAGGGAAAAGATTATCGGCTTATGCAGGTCAGAAGGGCTGAACCTGATGTTCGGGTCAGTGTCTGAGACAGATCTGCCTCGTTACAGGTCACTCTTCATAACAGGCACCTCACCTATGGTTCTGGGTGTGCAGAGTGTTGAAGATCATCACTTTGAGGTTAATAATCCCGTGACTGACAAGCTGCGCCGGCTTTATGAACGAATGGTTGACCGTAGCATCAGCAGCTACAAAATGAGAAACAGAAAATATTAATACGTATCTTTGTAACAAAAGCAACAGCCATGGCCAGCATAAAAGACCTGAAGAAGGATATTGACTACCTCTTTTTTGAACTGATATCTGACTGCTTCATGTTTACAAGCCTGCATGACGGGGAGAAGAGAGACAAGGCTCAGAACCTGATCGAGGAAGCAGTGAGCATGCGCAATGAATTCATTGACCGGGTCAACAATCCCGACGGCAAGGATAACCCTGCTATTGTGAAGGCATATTACTCGGCTCTGCGCAAGGATCTGTTCGAAAAGGTAGATGGGTACTTTCAAAGACTGAGCAGCATCACCAAAGAGTAGGGCAGTCAGAAGTAACCAGCCCCGACCTGACCTCGTTTATAACCACTTCATTATCTCTCTGTTGCAGATGCTGCAGCGACCCTCCCCGGTGAGCCCTGTCACAACAGTATGATAGCCTGACCTTTTAACAACAACTGCTTTGCATGACGGGCAAACGGTGTCGCCGCAGGCGTACCTGCCCGACATGTTGCCGGTGTATACAAAATCAAGGGATTCTGAAGCGATATCCTTTAGCTGCAGAATTGTCTCTTCCGGTGTTGCCGGAGTCTCTCTGAGGTACATCGGAAAGTAACGGCTCAGGTGCAGCGGAACCTTTCTGCCGGCGTTCCGGGCAATCCACTCCGTCATACTTCTCATTTCGCCGGCAGAGTCATTCAGGCCCGGAAGGATCAGCGTGGTTATCTCAAGATGCTTTCCGGAGTGAGCAACGGTACCGATGGCATCCAGAACCGGCTTCAGGGTTGAACCTGTATACCTCCTGTAAAAATCATTACTGAATGCCTTCAGGTCAATATTGAAGGCATCAATAACGCTGGTGAGCTCTTCCAGAGGTTTCCGGTTAATGTAACCGTTGGTTACCATCACGTTCTTCAGTCCTGCAGCAGCAGCCAGAGTCGCACTGTCAGTGACATATTCATACCAGATAACCGGCTCGTTGTAGGTGTAGGCTATCCCGATATTGTTATGCTCCCGTACTGCCCGGGCAACCAGCTCTTCAGGTGAGAGGCGGGTTGAGCCAGCGGGTGGCCCGGTCTGTGAGATATGATAGTTCTGGCAGAAATCGCAGCTGAGGTTACAGCCATATGACCCCACAGAGATGATATTACTTCCGGGGAAGAAGTGATAAAGTGGTTTCTTTTCTACAGGGTCTGAAGCATAACCTGATATTATACCGTAGGTAATCAAGGAGATCACGCCGTCCCGGTTCTCTCTTACCCGGCAGATGCCCCTCTCCCCGGGTTTCAGAAGGCAGGCATGCGGGCACAGCAGACACCTCAGAGTGCCATCTTTTTCATCGTTGTTTTTGCTGAGCCACATCTCCTTCATCTGTTTGAACTCTTAAATTTAATGTTATTTTTGCTTCTCCGGTCCTCTGTTATTACCGGTATTGCCAGTACTATATAAACTTAAAAACTGATATCATGACTACGAGGAGAGACTTTGTGAGGCAATCAGCCCTCGTGATGGCTGCTATGCCGCTTCTCAACAATGAACTGCTTGCATCGGACCATTCTTCGAAGAAGACAGGGCTGGCGCTCTATACGATAAGGGATGAGATGAAAAAAGACCCTGCTGCTGCTCTTGCAGAGGCTGCGGCTATAGGTTTTGACTGGGTAGAGGCTGCCAGTCACAACGACGGCAAGTTTTACGGATTCAAACCCAGGGAGTTCGGCAAGCTTGTTAAGAGAGCCGGGATGGAGGCAATAAGTTCTCACAGTGATATCAGGCCTGAAAACGCCGATAGGATGATTGACGAGGCCGCAGAGGCAGGCATGAAATACATCATAAAGCCTTCTCTGCCAGATGATTGGAGCAGTTCTCTCGACGGCTTCAGGAGAAGTGCCGACTTTTTCAACGAGGCAGGGGAGAAGTGCAGGAAGGCAGGTATCACCTTCGGTTTTCACAACCACCAGGTTGAGTTCCGTGAGATAGATGGCACCGTTCCCTATGACCTGCTGGTTGAGAAGAGTGATCCCAAACTGGTGATATTTGAGCTTGACATTGCATGGATCACTGCTGCCGGCAAGGACCCGGTAGCCTATTTTAAAAAGTACCCGGGCCGTTTTCCCGTCTGGCATATGAAGGATCTTACTCCTGAGAAGCAGGATGCCACGCTGGGTGAGGGGATAATCGATTTCAGGCCTATCCTTGCCATGTCAAAGAAGGCAGGGATGGAATACTGGTTCATCGAGCAGGATAACTGTCTTACTCATACGCCCATGGAAAGTATTGCGATCAGTCGGCGCTATTACCTTGATCTGCTCCTAAAATAATTCAGACGGCTCTTTTCGAGGAGTTATCTCTGCTTGAAGCCACGACGGCCTCAAGGAATTTCATCCCCCTGACGCCGTCACGGATGCCAGGGTAGTCTGCCAGGGGATCTCTCTCGTTGCCTTCGCTCAGGGCGATGATATGCAGGGAAAAATTTCTGTAAAGATTGGCAAATGCCTCGATGAATCCCTCCGGATGGCCGGCAGGAATGCGTGTATGCATGTGAGCCGCCACGCCCGTTGCGGCAAAGGCGGTGCCAGTACGGTAAACCTGTACGGGCCTGTCAGGCCATAGCACCGTCAGTGAGTTGGGCTCCATCTGTCTCCATGTTATACTGCCCTTTTCGCCGTAAATTCTCAGTGACAGGTTATTTTCCTCTCCGATGGCTACCTGGCTGGCCAGCAGGGTGCCCCGGGCACCGTTTTCGAAATGGAGCAGCACACTGCCGTCATCATCGAGCAGCCGACCCGGCACCACTGAACCAAGGTCGGCGGAGAGCTCTGTCACCTCCACTCCCGAAATATATTCCGCCAGATTGAATGCATGAGTACCGATATCCGCCATGGCGCCGGCTATGCCTGCTTTCCGGGGGTCTGATCTCCATTCAGCCTGCCTGTTGCCGGTGGTCTCAACCAGGGAGGAGAGCCATCCCTGGAAGTATTCGACGGCGATCTTCCTCACGGCTCCTATTTCTCCGCCCATGACCATCTCGCGGGCCCTTTTTACCATTGGATACCCGGTATAATTATGTGTGAGACAGAAGAGCCTGCCGGTGCGCTCAACGGTCTCCTGCAGGTCAAGGGCTTCAGCAACGCTCATACACAGCGGTTTGTCGCACACAACATGAAAACCTGCCTCCAGGGCCATCTTCGCCGGAGCGTAATGGAGGTGGTTTGGGGTGACAATGGACATGAAATGAGGTCTTATATCTTCAGGCAGAGAAGCCTCATGTACTACCATATCCTGCCATGTGTCATAGGTGCGTGAGCTATCTAACCCCTCTGCGGCTCCTGTAGCTGCCGAGATGGCAGGATCACTGCTGAAGGCACCGCACACCAGCACCGTCATGCCGTCGAGTCGAGCCGCCATACGGTGAACAGGTCCAATCAGGGAACCTTCACCGCCACCGATCATTCCCATTCTAAGCTTCTTTATCATGGCTCTCTTCGTTTGTATTGATACCTGTTGCCGGAATCCCGTTCAAATTGCAGAACTCCTCTACCGCCTCCATGATTTTTAAGGAGTTATCACGGTAATATGTGCCAAGGCGCAGGGCAATTTCCTTCTCCATGCTGAGAAAGAAAGAGATCTTCAGCTGGCCGAATCCGGTCTTTTTCAGATCTGTGGCTTTGATTACCAGTGCAGGAGAATAGAATTTGTCTTTCAGGATTATCTCATTTTCACTTATTATGACATAGCGGTCAGTCAGACCCGTAACCTTAAGTACGAGCCAGACACCGAAGAGAAACAGGAATACAATGGCAACCCAGGTGCTCCAGGTTGACTCGCCTGATCTGTGGATCATAAGTGAGAGTATGATCGCAATAGTAATACAGATGATACCGAATATCGATTTCAGTATGCGGCTGACACTGTTATTATCAGATAGATCAAGATTGAACCTCCGTGTTTCCATTGGAAATTTTACTGCAAATTAGCGATTTTTGATTACAAGGGTAAGATTCGTGC
>CALMRD010000162.1 GCA_937871625.1 uncultured Bacteroidales bacterium
GTGGAGCTGGCGGGGATCGAACCCGCGTCCAAACAAGGCGACCATATGCTTTCTACATGCTTATCCTGCCTTGATTGTCGGGAGCAATGAGGCGGCAGGCAGCCGGATCACCCCTTATCTCCTGTTATTTCACCGTCAGGCCGGAGAGACCATCGGGCAATCCCTGAATTGCGTGCGCTTCCTTGTCGGGTTGGTACAGGGCATCACCGCCCGGGAAACGTCTCGTCCCAACACCTTGTATCGGGATTAAGCTTAACCTACTTGGTTCGGTTATGCAGCAAGAGCGTAGTTATTCTCGCCAGTTGTTGTTTTGTGACACAGGTTATAGAGTAGCGTCACCACCCTCTGCATGCTTACATACCACCGCGGCTTGCTGTCTAAACCAGATCAGCCCCATGGTATTGTTATTACAACGCAAAATTACACATAATTGCGTTGCCGTGATAAATTTATGCTCAAAAATCGGGCCGAATTCTTATCTTCACACCACTACTCAAACAGAATGGTATGGAAAAGAGAGTGAAGATAGGGATACTCAGGGAGACGAAGATACCGCCTGACAGGAGGGTGCCGCTGACACCGTCACAGGTGGTTGAACTGAAGGAGAGCTTTCCGTTCGTCGATTTCTTTGTGCAGCCTTCAGACATAAGATGCTACACCGATGAAGAGTACAGATACCTGAAGATCCCGCTGAGGGAAGATCTGAGCAACTGTGACATCCTCATGGGTGTCAAGGAGGTTGACCGCAGGGTGCTGATACCGGGGAAAACTTACATCTTTTTTGCCCATGTGGCCAAGAAACAGGAGCATAACCTTGAGCTGCTGCGAGAGATACTCACCAGGAAGATCAGGCTGATAGACTACGAATACCTCACCACTGACAAGGGACAGAGGGTTGTCGCCTTCGGAAGGTGGGCCGGCATCGTCGGGGCCTATAACGCACTCCGGGCCCGGGGCATCAAGACCAACAGGTTCAAACTTAAACCCGCCTACCAGTGCCTTGATCTCGATGAGATGTGGGCAGGGCTGAGGCTGATACGTCTCAAGCCCGGGCTGAAGATCCTTGTCACCGGCGAGGGCCGCGTGGCTTCAGGTGCCATGGAGACACTTGAGAACTGCCACGGTCTGATAAAGGTGTCGCCTGACGATTTCCTCACCCGCGAGTATGATGTGCCGGTCGTCTGCCAGATAGGGCCACAACACTACGTGAAACACACCGACGGCCGTCCGTTTGACTTCAATAACTTCGTACATCATCCGGAAGATTATATTTCTGATTTCCTGAGATATACGAAGGTGACCGATGTGCTCATCGCGGCACACTTCTGGGATCCGAAGTCGCCCGTCTTCTTCACCCGCGAAGATGTGGAGAGACCTGATTTCAAGATCTCCGTCATCGGCGATATCAGCTGCGACATCGAAGGCCCCATACCCACCACCATCAGGGCCACAACTATCGCTGAGCCTTTCTACAGCTACAGCCGGACACGTCACTGTGAGGAGGAGGCCTTCAGGCATCCTGATAACATCACCGTGATGTCAATCGATAACCTTCCAGGCGAGCTGCCACGGGATGCCTCCAGCGACTTCGGAAAGCAGCTCATGGGGCATGTACTCCACGATCTCTTCTCTGACAATGATTCCCCGATGCTGCAGCGTGCAACCATCACCAGCGGAGGCACCCTGGAGCCGCAATACAGTTATCTCACCGACTGGGTAAGGGGAGGAGGTGGCCAATGATGCGCATTGTCATCTGCGGTCCGGCTCATCCCTACCGTGGCGGCATAGCAGCATATAATGAGAGGCTGGCAAAGCAGTTCCTCCAGGAGGGAGATGCTGCAGCCATATATACCTTCAAACTGCAGTATCCGGCACTGCTCTTCCCTGGCAAGACACAGTATGATGTGGGTTATGCACCTCAGGGAGTGACCATCACCCGTGCCATCAACTCGGTCAACCCGTTGAACTGGTTCACTATCGGGATGCGTCTGAGACGTACGCGCCCCGACCTGATAATACTCCGGTACTGGCTTCCGTTCCTGGCGCCGGCGCTAGGGTTCATAGCCCGGATAGTAAGAACAAACAGGCACACCAGGATTATCACCATCTTTGACAATGTAATACCCCATGAGAAACACTTCGGCGACACGATGCTGACGAAGTTCTTCGTAAAGAGCATTCACGGTGCACTGGTGATGACGAAGGCTGTGGAGCGTGACCTGAGGCAGTTCAGTCTCAGGATGCCCTGCGTCATATCACCCCACCCGCTCTTTGACAACTACAGCGAGCCTGTGTCACGGGCCGAAGCGCTGGTGCGGCTGAAGCTCTGTCCTGCAGATAAGTATATACTCTTCTTTGGCTTTATCAGGGAGTACAAGGGACTTGACTTGCTGATTGAGGCCATGGCTGACGCTGCCGTCAGGAGCCTGGGCATCAAACTTATCGTTGCAGGTGAATTTTATGAGGATGAGAAGAGGTATTTCGACCTCATTCATAAGCATGATTTAGCCGGCAGCATTATCTTTCACTCCCACTTCATCAGTGACGAGGAGGTGCGTTACTACTTCTCCGCCGCCTCGCTTGTGGTGCAGCCATACCGGTCGGCCACGCAGAGCGGTGTGACGCAGGTGGCCTACCATTTCAACAAGCCTATGGTTGTCACCAACGTAGGGGGACTGGCCGAGATAGTGCCAGACGGTATCTGCGGTTATGTTGTTGAGCCTGAACCGGAACCCATAGCAGGGGCCATTGCGGATTTCTTCAGTGGCGACGAGGGGAGGTTCAGGGAGGGTATTGTGGAGCAGAAGAAGCTCTATACCTGGGAGAGGATGACGGAAGCACTGCGCACCCTCGCCTGGGATACACAGCGCAGGAGGGAGTGAGAGTTAAGAATTAAGAATTAAGAATTGGCATGCAGGTATTGGCTGTTTGTAAAGCCTTGCCAATTAGTATATTGACATTCAGCGCTGCGCACTGTTCAGGTCTCCCTGCGCCGGGTAACAGGAGGGAGAAACTCTCAGACCTTAATGTTAAGGCGTTCTCCTATAAGGTAGTGGTTGCGGTCCGGGGAGCGGCGGTTGACTAGCTCAGCAAGAAATCCTGTTAAAAAGAGAAACGATCCTATTATCATCACCGCCAGTGCTATGTAAAAGTATGGACTGTCGGTCACCAGCGGAGCCCTGAGACCCTGATGTATAAACACCAGCTTGCGGATGCCCAGGTATGCCGCCATGATGAACCCCGCCAGGAACATGAGCGAGCCCAGTGTGCCAAAGAGATGCATGGGGCTCTTGCCGAAGCGGGTGATGAAGCTGATGGTCAGCATGTCAAGATAACCCTTGAGAAACCTGTCAAGACCGTATTTTGTCACACCGTATTTCCTTGAACGGTGCTGGACAACCTTCTCGCCTATGTTCCTGAAGCCTGCCTCCACGGCAAGCATGGGTATATAACGATGCATCTCGCCGTAGACCTCAATGCTCCTGACCACCTCTCCGTCATAGGCCTTCAACCCGCAGTTGAAGTCGTGCAGCTTTATGCCGGAAAACTTCCTGGCAGTGTAGTTATAAAGCCTGGAGGTGGTCTTTTTGATGAACGGGTCATACCTCTTCTTCTTCCATCCGGAGACCATGTGATATCCCTCTTCCCTTATCATCCTGACCAGTTCGGGTATCTCATCGGGACTGTCCTGCAGGTCGGCATCCATGGTAATCACCACCTCACCTGCCGATGCTTCAAAACCGGTCTGCAGCGCTGCTGCCTTGCCATAGTTGCGGCGGAACCTGAGGGCTTTTATCCTGCCATTGCCGGTGGCAAGGTGCTTCAGCACCTCCCAGCTGTTGTCACTGCTGCCATCATCAATAACTATAAGCTCATAGTCGATTGATGAGGCGATACAAACCCTGTCAACCCATTCTGCCAGTTCAGGCAGTGATTCCGCCTCATTCCAGGCAGGGACTACAACCGAAAGATCCATTACTGCTGCGGTTCTTCTTCAGCCTCATCAAGGAGAGGATTGCCCTTTTTCATGACGAAGAGTGAAACGATAAGTGAGAGGATTAGTCCCGTGAAGACACCGTTGACAACTGACATCAAGGCAGTGAACCACGGTTTCATCATCTTGGCCTGAACCTCCATGGCCTTCTCGATGGCCGACTCCGGGACGCCCCTGGAAACCAACCTTTCCTCTGCAATAACCAACGATTTGTCTATCAGGCCGGGGTCAATGAAAGCATACAGAACATAAATGAATATTGCAGAGATGATGGCCGCATAGAGGTTGATAATCACCCCGGCCCCGACCGATCTGCCGTAGGATATGTACCCGTTGTTGTAATGGTCACGGTATGAACGCAGAAGAAGAAAGAGCACAAGAACCGTGATGAGAATCATCGGCCACATCAGCCATGTCTTGAAAGTGAGGTCAAACATATATGTCAGCACTGAGAGGCCGACACTGATGAGACCCAGAATAATTCCGTAGTTCAGGGTCTCTTTCCAGATTGATCTTTTTTCTTCCATCTTACCGTTTTGTTGATTTTGAGAACAAACTTACACAAAAACCGTGATTATACACACGCAAATCATCATCAGTCATACTGGACGGATTATTGTAGTGAATGAACTCGCTATTCATTAATCTGTCCATTCAGGAAAACCGTTACTATTATTTGGCCGGGGTGCCAAAATATCGTATTTTTGTGCGGGGTAAGTCTCATACGACCAGCTCCCTTTGAACTCCCCCAGGGTCGGAAGGCAGCAAGGGTAGAAGGTTGTAGCGGTGCGATATGAGTAGCTTACCCTCTTTTTTTTTAACCCCTGCTGAATATTAGTTTATATATTTGCCTTCTGTTTTACAGAGAGATGCTTCTTAAGATATACCCCGAGAATCCCAATCCGGACCACATACGCAAGGTGATCTGGGTGCTTGAGCAGGGAGGTGTAGTTATCTACCCCACTGACACCATCTATGCCATGGGTTGCGATATCAGGGCAGGGAAGGCAATCGAGAAGATAGCCCGCTTCAAGGGACTCAATCCCGGCAACCCGGACATGTCAATGATCTTTGCCTCAATGAGTCAGCTCTCCGAGTATACCGTTATCCATGACAACAACCTGTTCAGGCTTCTGAAGCGCAACCTGCCGGGACCGTTTACCTTTATCGTCAAGGCCAATAACCAGATCCCGGCCATGTTCCGTCACCGGAAGAAGACCCTGGGGATACGTATCCCTGACAACAGCATCACTCAGGAGATAGTGCGCGAACTGGGACGGCCCCTGATGACCACCTCGATACATGAAGATGATGAGATCATCGAATATATCACTGACCCGGAGCTCATTCATGAGAAGTATTATGATTTTGCCGACCTGGTTGTTGACGGTGGCTTCGGAGACAATGAGCCCTCAACTGTTGTTGACTGCACGGGTCCTGAACCTGTTATACTGAGGCAGGGGAAGGGGGTGCTTGAATTGTGAGCCGGCAGTTTTCAGTCTTCAGTCGGCAGTCTTCAGTCGGCAGTTAGCTAAAATCGCCAATCCCCGGGCCTTATTTCCGGT
>CALMRD010000163.1 GCA_937871625.1 uncultured Bacteroidales bacterium
TGGTTAATGAGCCTTTGCAGCCTCCGGGTGTTTCGCAGCATCGACTGAAGGACACTCTTTCCCAGAGGCACCTTCTCACTGTCGGTTTTCAGTGAGTCTTCCAGGGGCCCGGCGACCAGCGTAAGAGGAGTGCGGAACTCATGGGATATGTTTGTAAAGAAGCGCGACCTGAAGGCGTCGATCGCTCTGATCTTCTCTTTCTCCGCCCGTTCCACCTCGATGGCAGTCTTAAGTCGCTCCCTGTTCATAAGGAACCGTCTGTACCACAGTAGCATACCGGCAGAAATCAGGAAATAGATGATATATGCCCACCATGTCTGCCAGGGTGGGTGACGGATTACAATCGCCAGTGAGGCACCTTCTTCATTCCATATGCCGCTGTTATTTGACCCCTGTACCCTGAATGTATAGCTCCCGGGCTTTAGGTTTCTATACTCCACATACCTCCTCGATTCCGAATAGGTCCAATCTCTTTCGAAACCCTCCAGCATGTACTTGTAGTGGTTCCTCTCAGGATTTTCAAAATTGAGGGCAGCAAACTCAAAGGAGAGGAAATTCTGTCTGTAGGTGAGCTCCAACGACTGCGTCTCCGTTATCTCTTTTTGCAGCGGTGATTTATCCCCGGGGTAGACCGGCTCGTTGTAGATCCGGAACCCGGTGATGAACAGAGGAGGCACTTCACTGTTGATGCGGATGCTGTCGGGGTGGAATCGGAGGACCCCTGCCTCGGTAGGGAAGAAAAGCTCCCCTGAAGAATTAATGGCTGGATCAGCCCAGCCGAAGTTATTGGTTGGCAGTCCGTCTTTCCTGTAGAAGCTATGAAACTGCTCCGTTCTCGGATCGAAGCGCGAGAGGCCGTTCATGGTGCTCAGCCACAGGTGCCCGTGCTGGTCCTCGATGATACCAAGTATATTATTGTCGCACAGACCGTCAGCAGTGGTATAGTGCCTGAAGTGTACCTCGTGCTGCCCGCTGCCATCAACCGGTGTTGTGACCATTCTGTTCAGTCCACCCCGGATGGTTGCTATCCACATTGTTCCCGGCTCATAATACCTGCTGTAGTGGATGGCCCTGACCCAGTCGGAGCTGAGTGAGTTCTCGTCACCCTGCACATTGCGGTACAGGATGGTGGCTCCAGGGATCAGGGTGTGAGCGTCACTCTTCGTGAAGGGGGGAAGCAGTCTCAGCAGTCCCTCTGAGGATGGGAACCATATCTCACCGGCCACTTCTGGTTCCGGACAGGTATCGTTGTTAATATAATCAGCTTTTCTGTGGTCGAGATGAATAAACCCGCCCGTTTCAGGATCGTACCTGTCGTGTATTCCCCGTCCGGAATTAAACCAGACCGTACCATCCCTCTCCCTGTAGAGGAGATGTTCCCACATATGTGTAGAGGCCTCGCCCTTTCTCTGTGCGTAGATCTCATGTCGCGGAGTCATGGCGGCCGGATTCTTAAGGTCAGGATGGCAGGAGATGAAGCGTATATCCCCTTTGCCGGCAACCTTTGCCCGGGCGATGTTGCCGTACCGTGAGGCAAACCAGAGATCACCATTCTGATCTGTCTCCATATCATCAACAGACTCACCGGGGAAGATCCGGTACAGGTTCAGCCTGTCATTTGCGATGTCATAGGTTGACACATTATCAGCGCCGTCATTGGAAATCCATAGTCTATCATCTTTATCGACATAAAGCGAATGAACCATATCCCTGTCATTTACCCCGGACACACTGAGAGATGTTGGCCTGATTGTCCGGAATTCATTACGTCTTACAGTAACACGGCACAGGCCGCGGTCAGGCACCCCCAGCCACACCAGCCAGGGGCTCTCGAGGTAAAAGGAGAACTCGGGATTGATCTCAACCACGGTAAAGTCAGTTTCGTATCTTTCAATGTTCTCAGGTGCAGGAAGACCTTCCGGCTTATGCATGAGTCTCATCAGGCTTTGGTTCACGCGCAGCCATAGATACCCGTTGCTGTCCTCCCCGAAGGCATATACCACTGAGTGAAAACCCTCACGCCAGGTCTGTTTCACCTCAAGTGGTATGTGTTTCCCGAAAGTATGGTTCTCCCTGTCGAACAGGGAGAGGCCGTATATGCCCGAGGTCCAGAAATTTCCAAAGCGATCTTCATATATTCTTATAATCCAGCTGACATACGGCTTAGGGCTCTGCTGGAACGGTATAAATCTTTCAAAGGAGCCGGTTTCAAAATCATACCTGTACAGCCCTGTCAGGGCACCTATCCATAGGTCTCCCCTGCTGTCAGAGTATATTTGAGTGGCAATAGACCGCATAACAGTGTCATCTTCTTCAAGTGTAAAGGAACTGTCGGGATAGATGCATCTGAACGTCTCTGTCACCCTGTCGAATGTCCGAATATCCCCGGGGACCCCCTCATCGGGGTCCATGCAAATAAGCCAGAAGAGGCCGTTTTTGTCCTCACATATTTCCCAAACCGGCTGAAAAAACCTGTAGGTGTGTGTCTCCGGTTTTTCAAGATACCTGTACTGCCTGATGTCGCTGAGCGGATTCACCGGGTTGTACCTGAACAGTCCGTCGGAGGTGCCAATCCACAGGATGCTGTCGCTGTCCTCCATGACTGTAAGTACCTTGAGGGCTGAAAGGGGATGCAATGCTCCTGAGGGGAGCCTGAGTGTTGTGAAGGTGTAGCCGTCAAACCGGTTCAGCCCGTTGTCGGTTCCCACCCAGATGAAACCCCTGCTGTCTTTGGTGACGCAGTTGACATGGTTTGAGGAGAGGCCGTCTTCAGTTGAGAAATATGTGATGTCCCAGCTGGAGTGTTGCGCACGGACCGCAGTGGAAATGCTGAAACGTACCACAAGTAAAAGCAGCAAAACCAAACCACTGCGGCAAATGACATTATAAACCCACTTATCCTGCATTTGAATGCTACGGTTTAGGTTGAGAGCCGGACAAATCAGCATTCAGCCGATTAGTAAGTTACAAAATATTTTTCTAAAGGAGATCAATTGGGTGGCGGTGAAGAATATTTTAGAATTATTAGCAGGCACAGAACAAAAATATATCCCGGATTGCCTGTGGGATTTCCGGGTCCATCTTTGAGACTTTTCCGAAAGCCTGCAGGGATCTTATCTCCTAACTTTCTCATGTTAATCAAAACCTGAGATCATGAAAACTCTTAAATCAAGAAACCGGATTCTTCCATGGGCTTTAATGGGATTGATAATGGTAACAGCCACTGGTTGCCCCGACAAAGTACCTACGGAGGAAGAACTTCCACTCATATGGGAGAAGAACTATAATCCCGTGCTGACTGGCACAGGAGGTACATGGGATGAGACCACACTGATTCAGTCATCTGTTCTTTTTATTGATAATGTTTACCATATGTGGTATGGCGGAGCGAAAGCGGAGGGTCAGAATGTGCCATTTTCAATAGGCCATGCCACCTCAGCAGATGGCATTACATGGACAAAGGACCCTTCAAATCCCGTATTGGTAAAGGGTCCGGAAGGCAGCTTTGATGATCATATGGTTTATATGCCCTATGTTGTAAAAGCAGGAGACACATATCACATGTGGTATACCGGGAGAGATATGCAGAATGAACACATAGGCCATGCCACCTCCCCCGACGGAGTTGTATGGACAAGGAGTGCATCCAATCCAGTGCTGATGCCTGCAACCCAGACCGCGTGGGATGGAGTGGATCAGTCTTCCGGTCCGGTACTGTACCGTGACAATAAATTCCACATGTGGTACAATGGCGCAGACGGTACTGGAATCAGGGTCGGATATGCTACCTCTGATGACGGATTTAACTGGACCCGTCATCCGGGTAACCCGGTCATGGATAACGGAGGAGAGGGCCATTGGGATTTCCCGAGGATACAGGCCGGTACCGTAATCCATAATGGAACAGGCTATGAGATGTGGTACGGGGGCGGTGCTTTCGGCTCCTGGCTCATCGGTCATGCCACCTCACCGGATGGAATTGCATGGCAGCGCGATGCTGACCATCCCTGCATGGGACTCTGTAACGGATACACTGGCTGGGATATTACTTATGTCGGCTGGCCTACAGTATTGCCCGGCACAGGGACAAAGCTGAGGATGTGGTATTCAAGCACCACCAATACTGTTTTCCAGGGAGGCGCAATCGGTTATGCAGAGACAAAGTAGTAAGCCAGGCCTCAGAATAGACTAAAAAGAGCCTGCAGATCGGTTTTGTAATTCTGAGGGAGCTGTTTCGCTTCCCTGGAGCGCCGGTCTTGCTCTATCCTGATCCGAACCCGGGTCCAAACATTGGATTAGAAGATCCCGGAAGGGAATATTCCGCCGCAGCAGTCGGAATTCACCGGAAAGTGTCACATTCGGATTGTCCGTCGTAGCTAACTGCGTTCACTGGCAAGGGAACCAGAACCATAGCCGTATGGATTCACACAACTCTGTCATGGTAAACCGAAAGGCATGAAAATTGTTGTTAATAAGATAAAGTGAAGCCATGAAAAAACTATCAATCATATTATTGATGCTGGTTTCCGTGAGCATGCTGTATGCCCAGGAGACCCGGATGACACGCAAGGAGACAAAGGCAGCCCAAAAGGCGCAGCTGGTTGAAAAGACGAAAGCCCTGGTAAATGCCGGCACATGGCAGTTTGATGCAACACAGATGTTGCCCGTATCCGGCAGAAGCAGAACACTTACCTCCTCATACAGGGTGATTGTAAAAGAGAGCGAAATCGATTCTTACCTCCCCTATTTCGGCAGGGCCTACCGCGCTGAGTACGGAAGCACTGATTCGCCCCTGAGCTTCAAGGGAGAGATCAGCGACCTCAGGGTAGAGGACTGGGAAAAAGGAGGCTGGATGATATCATTCAAAACCGAAAATAAAAATGACAGGCTGGAATATACCTTTCATATCGGGGAAACAGGATCGGCGACGCTGAAGGTCAACAGCACCAACAGGCAGCAAATATCATATTACGGTGACCTGTCAGAAACTGACAGGGAAAGATAGAGTGTTCTATAGCTGCCGTCCCTTTCTGGCCACGAGCAGCGCATGGATGATAAAGGCACATCCTGAAATAAAGAACGGGGAGATGACAATCAGTGAAGCACTGTTCCCGGCAAAGGATTTGAACCAGACAGCCATTGCAACAAATGCCAGCAGGAACAACACTCCACCGGCAATTTCATATTTCCAGGCAATGATAAGGGAAAGAATCAGCACAAATGCCGGGATATTTTGTATCAGAAAACCGGTCAGTTTACGGCCAAAGGGCTCATCACCTCCGAAGGCATCAAAGGAAAACAACAGGAGGAAAAGGATAGCTACCATTGCGAGCACCCTGGCAAGCCATTTCAGTATGGACAGATTCATGATCTTTTTATCTCAAATTTACTCTATTATTACCAATACCTGTCCGCTGTGCAGAGTTATTTGCACGGAAGACATTAACGGCTAGTCACCACCGGCTTTATATCGAGCACCGGAGTGTTGTTCAGGGCATCGAGGCCGGTGACGGTAAGTGTATTACCTTCCACCCCCAGCAGCCTGACGGTGGTCATCCCGATCATGCTCGGCCTTCGCGGAGTGCAGCAGGCAAAAACACCCCTCACCTCTCCGGACCTGGTAACGGTGCGAAGCTCATAACCGTCAGAACGGTCAAAGTAAAAGAGGATGTTGAGCTCGCTGTACTTTTCGATCCTGTACAGCGCATCGGCAAACTGCTCCCTCACCTCTATGGTGGAGATGCTCTCCTTCATCCTGTCGGCATCACCCGGTTCAGCACTCTCCCACTCGTTGTGGACGTATCCTATGATCTCTATCTTCAGATGCATTTTTGTCCTGCTTAGGTTTGTTAAAGCGGCTCTGTGGGCAGGATGAACATCTCCTCCTCATGCCGTATTATCTTTATCCTTACCCCGTATATATCCTCTATCAGTTTCTCGCTGAAGATCTCACTCCCTCCCTCGGCCCTCACCTGCCCGTCGTCGAGTATCATGAACTCACTGCAGTATTTCAGCGCTAGGTTTAGATCGTGTATGGCCACCAGCACCGTGATATCGCCGGCGGCGAGCTCTCCGAGCAGGCGCAGTATCTCATGCTGATGCCTGAGGTCGAGGTTGGCTGTCGGCTCGTCGAGGAGTATCACCGACGGCTGCTGTGCCAGTGCCCTGGCGATGAAGACCTGCTGCCGCTGGCCGCCGCTGAGTTTGTTGAGATCCTTGAGCGCAATGTCATCAAGGCCGAGTCTTACCAGTATCTCTGCCGTGATCCTGCGGTCGTCCTTGCCGGGCGACCAGCTGATGTAGGGATTACGGCCCAGCAGGACAGTGTCAAACACCGTGGCAGGGAAGGTGTTATACTGCATCTGCGGGACATAGGCCATCTCACGGGCCATCTCCCTGGCGCTGATGCTGCCGGCACTGCGTCCCATCACCTCCACCGTTCCCGCCTGCGGCGTCAGTATGCCGTTGATAAGCCTGAGGAGGGTGCTCTTACCCGATCCGTTAGGCCCCAGGAGGGCGGTGAATGAGCCCTTTTCAAAGCTGTGTGTTATGCCTTTGATGACCGGAAAGCCGTTATAGGCAAACTGCACGCCGGAGAGGG
>CALMRD010000164.1 GCA_937871625.1 uncultured Bacteroidales bacterium
AAAGCTGTTATACCATGCATCAAAAACCTGACCGGCAATTGCTGCCGGGCTTTCCGGTTCCTTTGCAGGCTCTTTCTGAAGTATCCAAAGCTGGGATGAGGACGCAGAAGCCTTTGCCAGATTTACATTAACACCATCGACTGTGCCGCCCGCATGTAAATTATTAGAAAAATCTTCACAAACACCTGCATTTGCCAGGAAGAAAATCAGGAAAGCAGTTTTAGGAAAGGATAACATCATTATTATTGAATCTGAGGTTTAGACAATTCTTGCTAATATAATTACATTCTTCCGTCTTCGGTCCTCTGCCTTCTGTCTTTTATGTAAAGTCCATGATCCTTATCAAATTAGTTCTGGTTCGGTTTCATTAATTCAAAATTAGGTTTTTGTCCTGACCGATAGTATATTTGATTTATTATGATTCCTAAGCAGGATATTACAACAAAATTTCCCGGACCAATAGCTGCCGGAAGCTATGAATAAAATCACACTGAGTATAATAATAATATTGATAATGTTTTTTCAGTAAATGACCAGGAACATCACTAAGCTGTCTGAAAAATATTCATCCTATTTTGATTCGAACTAATAAAATATTAGTCAACCGGCACATAGATCTTAAATCGTAAAAACATTTGATAAATGAAACACAAATTATATCTGAGTTTATTCCTTTTGATTTACCTTAATATCAATTGTATAAACAACTCAACAGAAAAAGATGGCTGGCAAGCCTTGTTTAATGGCAGGGATCTGTCGGGATGGGACACCTATCTGGGTCCGGAATACGATACCATTCTAAACCGGCGGGACACTGTTCCGATCGGGCTCAACAATGATCCATCAGAGGTTTTTGACGTTATTGAGATTGATGGAGAAAAGGTCATTCGTATCTCCGGAAAGGATTTTGGAGGAATTTCAACCATTGGGGAGTATGAAAATTATCATTTACAGCTTCAGTTTAAATGGGGTAACAAACAATGGTCTCCCAGGAAGAAGGCGAAAAAAGACAGCGGCCTTATGTACCATTCAGTTGGTCCTCACGGTGCTGACGGAGGATTCTGGATGAGATCACATGAATTCCAGATCCAGGAGGGAGATTGTGGTGATTACTGGGCTTGTGCAGGAGCAATCTTTGATACCAGAGCCAGAAAAATAAATGACAAGACTTACATTTACGATCCAGAATCTGATTTCTTGACTTTTAGCAACAAAAGCGAAACCGGACGCAGGTGCATTAAGAGCCCTGATGCCGAGAAACCTGCTGGCGAATGGAATACAATCGATTTATTTTGCTTTGGCGATGCCAGCGTACATATGATGAACGGGGCCATATTATTGACCCTTCAGAATTCAAGACAGCTGGAAAATGGAACCGAAATTCCACTTGTAAAGGGTAAAATTCAGATCCAGTCTGAAGGAGCTGAGGTATTCTACAGGAACATCAAGATAAGATCTATTGATAAACTTACGGACCCTTCATAAAAGCGGTTGCAACAAAATAATTTTTAAAATCAGTTCCCGAGGTAAGATTCAATCATATCAAGTCCAGACTATTTCCACAACTTCAAAAACAGTTTCTCCTCTATCCTTTCTTAAAGCGACCTTGTCTCCGGCTTTCTTGTTAATCAATGCTTTAGCTAAAGGTGAAAGAAATGAGATCTTCCTTTTGGCGATGTCAGCCTCATCAACACCCACTATCTGAAAAACCTGGATTTTACCGGAGGATGCTGTTTTGAGGGTCACCGTTGCTCCGAACCTTACTTCGTCCAGAGGCTGGCCACTAGGATCTATAATTCTGGCTTCGGCAATCCTGGCGTTAAGTAACTGTAACTTTGCATTGATTAAGTTCACTTCAATCCGCCTCTCATTTTCGTTTGTACCTCTCTGATTGTCTCTTTCATTTAACAGCATCTGCTTTTCAGCCAGCAGTTGTTCCATTCCGGCCGTAGTGACAAAGTTTGGCACACCCTCCGGTAAATAAGCCCTTTTCGGCACTATCGGGACTTCTTCCTGATCGTCTTCTTTGACAAATCCTCTGCTCATAGCATTTGCGTTCGGACCACTAAATTATCCATTAAAGATTATATTCTTTCAGGTACAGTCGTTTTTTGAGTAAACTGTTTCTTAATAGTCCGTTTGCCGGCTCACTTATGATATAATGCGTATAAACTTCGAATTTAATAAAAAGCAAGTGTTGCAGGTGCAGTTATGCTGTAGTACAGCCTTACTATGCAATTTAAATTTGCCCTATCTTCCATTCCCCATTCTCCCACGCTCCCATTCTC
>CALMRD010000165.1 GCA_937871625.1 uncultured Bacteroidales bacterium
TCTCCGTTGAGTAGCCCAGATTCTTTGGTATGATCGTCAATGTGCGCTGCTTGCCTGAGGGTGCCTTTATGGAGAAGACCTGCCTTACATCGGTGGGCATCACCGACTGGGCTGTGCCCTGGAAGCCCGTTTGCTGGATGGCGCCTCCTGTTGTCTGGATTCCGGCCTGCTGGATGCCGCCACCCGTGGCCTGAATATTCATAGACTGGGTACCGCCGCCGGAAGCATTGTTGCCTGCCGGCTGGCCACCGCCTGATGCCGCCGGCAGACCCGAAGGCAGATTACCACCGCCGGAGCCCGGGAGGCTGGCCGGCAGGTTGCCACCGCCGGAATTGGGAAGACCTGACGGCAGGGTGGCTCCACCTGAATTCGGGAGTCCGGAAGGCAGGGTGCCTCCTCCGGCAGACTGGTCATATGTAAACTGTGGTGTGGTGGAGGCAAATGCCAGGTCATCCACCTGGATGTCAGCTGCAACGGCATTACCGCTGTCATCGGTGACATATCCCGTCAGCAATCCGTCAGGCTCAAGGAGGATATTCTCAATTATCTGCTGCCCCCACATCATCTTCCCGTAGGAATAGGTCTTACCTTTAAAACCTGAAGGAGTACAGAAGAGGGATCTCTCCGGGCCGACCACCTGGGTAGGACCTTCGGTATTGTAATCACCAAGCTCCACATCGAGATTGTCAAATTCATAATATCCCTTCGCATCCGTCTTCGCTGTGCGCACAGGTATATTGAAATCGGAAGATCTCTTGTAGGTGCTGAGCACCATCAGCGTCACACTGCTGAGAGGCTTGGTACCCACCTGCTCTGTCTCGACCTTGCCAGCTATCCTTGGCTTGCCAGGATAGAGCTGAATCTCTATCTCATATGTTTTTACCTGCAGCTGGCTGTTCCAGGTGATCTCCTCGCCGTAAGCCTCGTACTGGGTTGCCGGCATGCCCGGATCAGTATCGAGATACCTCAGGGAATTGAACGGGAAGTCCTTCTTGTCCTTATCATATAAGGGATAAAAGGCCTTCGACTGCTTCTTGAAGATATAGAGACCTGTGACCTTGTCAGGCTCGCAAACAACATAATACCTGTCCTGGAGATTGTCCGGATCATGCTGCACCAGGTTCCTGAAGGTATAGGTGCCATCTTCTCCGGTAATTCCTGATGTTAAGTTTTTGGGGAAGACATTGAATGAGGGGATGTTTCCCGATGTGGTTTGGACTGCCTCATCCCGGGGCACAGCCGGCACATCAGTCCTCCTCTCAAGTACCGTCTTAACCTTGTCAAGCGGCTTGCCCTGTCCTCCCATGACTTCCCAGAACTGAGAGGTGGTCCAGGATGCATGGACTTTCAGGTTATAGCTCTTGACATAGGATACCAGGGTACCCAGATCCAGTGACTGCCATGGATCGAGTTTGATATTGATATCAGGACTGCAGTAATATTTATTCTCCACCAGCAGCCTGTACACCTTGTAGACCTTTCCGGTCATCATATCAAAGAATTCTCCTCCGGCTGATTTCCAGTACGCCTCATCATCCAGAAGGCCAAGACCCTGTGTTGCATTAATGAAGGTGAACGAGAAGCTGCCGTCGGACGCTGTGGTTGCCGTGGCCATTACTTTTCCGTGATCGGGAAAAACCTCCAGGAACTTCTGGTCATCCTTCATATTGTTCATGTCAACCGGCATACCGTCGTATGTCTGGTTGTTAATTGTCCCTTTCAGAACGTATGACACAATGAGGCTGACCTTTACGTTTTTCAGAGGATTGGAATTAACCGGACTGACATCGCTGACATTGTACTGGAGACCGTCGCCGGCCAACTGAATGCCGGTCTGCGATGCGCTGACCTGTGCAGTGGCCTGCGATGTGCTCAACTGGGTTGTACTCTGCGAGAGAGCCGACGCTGAGAGTGTCCCCTTGAATTTGTAATTGAGTTTCCCCGATACCACAGAGATCGGGATCTGGCCGGGACCTGTTACAGGTTCAAGTTTTGCCCCGCCGGCCACTATCTTTTCTGCGGGAGCATCCATCATTATGGAAGGCGGTTCAAAGGGATCCCACTTGAACCAGCAGACAGGACTGCGGCCGTTGTTTGAAAATTTCGCCTGTGTCTCTCTCTCCTCGGCAATAACCTGCCAGGCGTAGACCCTGCCCTTCTCAAGGGTAGGCTGTGCCGGTCCGTAGTAAAATGAGAACCTGCCCTGCAACTCCGTCTCGAAGAAGGCCGGCTCGGTTGCCGACAACATGGCCGCATCAGGATTCTGGGTCGAGTCGATCAGTTCCACAATCTTGAGTGTGTATTTCGTCCATGCCGGAGCATTGGTGGCCGGCGTCCAGCTGAAGACAATATTCTGAACTGCAGGCTGGGTGATGGTGGCTCCGCATTGTGGATTAACAGTCATGGGAGGCTCCCCGTAACGTATGTTGAAGAAGTTGCTGCAGCCCATCGGTTCATCCGGCGAAATCCATGCCCCGTCAGGACCCATCACCCTGACACAGATCTGATAACTCCCTTCAGGAAGTCCGTTTTCAATCAGCTCCTGCATGGGGATACCCCTGCTGATCAGGTTCTGATATTCAAAATACCCCGAAATATCGTTGCCGGTGAACTGGTTGATCTCATTGGCATTAATGTTGACGGCGGTGCCAAAATAATCGGGAGAGGTAATCAGATCCACACCGTTGTTGCCTTTGATGTGGAAGAAGAGTATCCCGCTCGCTGAGTAGGGAAAGGTAATTGTAACCGTGGTCAGCTCGGGGTAAAGATCAAGCTGCGTACCGTAAGGTGGTCTGACCATGACGTTGACCGTCAGCTCCTGCTGTGAGAAGAGTGTTGCGCCGGACATTCCCGAGAGCAACAGTACAAGCAGTAAATATCTGAAGATGTTATATCTGCATTTCATCATCATCTCTCTTTATCAGAAGGTGTATGTATAGTCAAAATCGAGCTTGCTCTCATAGTAGGAATTGGAACCGGTAGAGAGACGGTTGTTCTTACTGTAGTTGTACTTCAGAGCGAACCGGTGGTTTCTGAAAGGTTTGTAGCCCAGCTGCAGGGAGTATATGCCCGTGCTGCCTGTGTCTTCATCCTGCACCCTGTTGGTTATAAAAGAAAGATATACCGAGGCGTTCAGCTTGTTTTTGAGGAATGACTTTCCCAATCCCACCGAAGGCCCGTATGCAACTGTTACGACGGTGTCCTGCGCAAAGTGGGTGTACAGGAATGCCGCTGACCCATTGATACTAAATGGTACGTAGGTGATGAAATAGTTGGCAGACAGTATTTTAGTGGCGAATTCGCTGTACTGTGAGGTATTCTCATTCCTGTCGTTAAGCTTCTGGTAATTGAAGTTCACCATCAGGTTATGTGCCAGCTTCTCCCCGGTCAGGTTCAGCGATTGTGTCACCCCGATCTGGCTTGTAGCCTGCGCCACCTCGCTCTGGCGAAGAGTGTCAATGGAGAGAAGGCCCGATTCCTGTGCCAGCCCGTAGTTTGAAAAGAAGGCACTCAGGTTGTACTGGGGAACCGGTACGAAATTCACCCGTGCGGAGGTGATTGTCCTCCGTGTGCGAAGGTTCTTGTCGTTCCTGAGGTTGTCGACCTGTGTTCCCACACTGCCTGCCAGGGTCAGCTTCTTTTGCATCAGTTTCAGCGATGGCTCTATGGTGATGTTGCTCAGGTCAGTGGCGAAGTAGTAGGCACCCATGGAGCGGAAATCAGGCTCAACGCGCTGGTACCTCATCATCAGGCTGAAGAGGTCCGACTGGTACCCTGCGGAGGCCCTGATAGCGTTACTTGAGGTGGTGGACTCCCGGTTTTGAATGAGAGATGAGAAGATTTTCGTCATCACGTCACCCGTTGAATCGGAGACGGCGGTACGAATATCCTTTGTGTAAATGCTCCGGGCAACCTCCGCCTCAAAGAGGAATTTTTTGGCAATGGTCTGCTTCGTCTGAAAAGAGACAACAAGGTTCTCGTCGGGTGTGAGCCTGTACTCTGTTGGAACTGTCCCCAGCGAGGTCGAGTCATCCTTCGCCTTGAGTACCACGAGGCTTAAATTGTTTGTTGAACTGCCGTAGCCAAGCCTGAGGGCCATGCCGGTCCTCTTGTAGGCAGGAGTCTGCAGTCTGATGTTCTCCGGATCATCCAGGTACCTGACAGGCTTCAGCAGTCTTCCCGTTGCAAAGCCCACCTGGAACTTCCCGGGTGTCAGCTCCAGCCCGACACCCGTGATGGAGTGGCCGGCAAGGGCATAGGTCGACCAGGTGTGTGACCTGTAACCCAGGTGTAGTTTAGCCCACTTGTAGTAAGGACTGACACCAAACTGGTTGAAGGGCTGCCTGAAGTCTCTCTGTTGTTCACTCAGCCGGAAGGAGAACGGCAGTACGATGCCGTACACCGTGATCACAGGACTTCCCTGCAGGTACCACATGAAGGGCGACCTGGAGGGGTTGTCCCTGTCGGTGTTGTAGAGTTGCAGTTTTGCAGTGAGGGAGCCGCTGATCCTGAACGGATCCTGCCCCGAAAGAGAGGAGAGATCCTGGGAAAAAGCATGACTGTTTACCGCAATAAGAAATATTAGGACGAGGTTAAAACGGCCGTTTCTACTCATGAAGGGGTTATTCGGTTGTAGAAGTAAACGTAAATCTAATAATAAAATTGAATTTTTCAATCTTATTGCAGCGTTTCACAGGCTCATTTCGTATTAGGTTATAAAAGACTTGATTCCAGTAGTACTACCATTAAAATGATACTATTTATGAAAACCCGTCTATTGTTAATTCTCAGCCTCGCGACTATTACCGGATTTATATCATGCTCCAAAGATAATGGAGGTGAGGAGCCTGATCTGACCCCTAAAACACTTGAACTGACCGCCAAAGCTACGGATGTTATAGCCTATGGTAATGAATTCGGTGTGGAACTCTTTACAAAAGTTGCCCTTGAGAAGAGTGAAAATTTCATGCTTTCTCCACTCAGCGCCAGCGCTGCGCTGACAATGCTGCTGAATGGCTGCAACGGTGACACCTATGACCAGTTGAAGGCAACGCTGAAGTATCCGGAAAACATGACCATCAGTGAGATAAACGAGGTCTACAAAAGCCTGGTAGCCCAGCTGCTTGTTGTTGATCCGAAGGTTAAGCTGGCCCTCGCCAACGCCATTTTCTACAGGCAGGGATTCACTGTGAAGAATCCGTTCCTGAATACAATGGAGAGTGATTTTGATGCGGAGATAGCCGGTCTTGATTTTTCGCTGCCCTCCTCACTGGCAACCATTAACAAATGGGCCAGCGACAATACCAACGGGAAGATCCCGAAGGTGCTCAATGAAATATCAGGTGATGCGGTCATGTTCATCATGAATGCACTTTACTTCAAGGGCGACTGGAGTTACCAGTTCGACAAGTCGCTTACCTCTGACAGGCCGTTCTATACCGACGGCTCAAACTCAGTCGATGTCAGTACCATGAAGGGAGATATCGGCTCCAAAGTGACCCATGGGACCGGCTACAATGCAATCGAACTGCCGTACGGCTGCACAAATTTCACAATGGTGGTGATTGTCCCGGAGGGAACACTATCCGATTTCAACGCATCATTCGACGCAGAGAAGTGGAACGAAATTACATCAGCCTTTGATCAGGCGAATGATTATGGTGAAGTGACGGTATATATGCCAAAGTATAAATTCTCATACGAGAAGTATCTTAACGACCAGCTGAAAAGCATGGGTATGATTGACGCATTCATACCGGGTGTGGCAGACCTTTCAGGAATTGCCGATGCCTCAATCTTTGTAAGCTTCGTTAAGCAAAACACCTTCGTAGAGGTTGACGAGGAAGGAACCGAAGCAGCTGCTGTTACCACTATCGGAATCGAATTGACCAGCATGCCTCCCCAGCCCCGCGAATTTGTGATTGATAAACCATTTGTCTTTGCGATCAGGGAACGGACCACCAATACCCTCCTTTTCATCGGGCAGGTAGTAAATCCGTGACATTAAATGTTCATTTAACCGGCCGGGAGGACTTCTTAACTTATATCATCCTTAAATAAACCACGATATGAAATCCACATGTATTCCTAACACAAACTTGCATTTATGCAATTTTCAGACATGTGGGTTCTCCCAATAAATCGGTACAAGCTATCATACCATTAAAACCAAAACTATATACTGATGAAAAACCTGCTTAAATCCGCAACATTTCTGATAGTTATGATGGCTGCCGTGACAGCCTGTAACGACAGAACCACACAGTTTATTACCTATGAGGCAAATGTGCCGGTTTACATGGCATATGATGAATTCCGGGCAAGCTTCCAGAAGAGTGCTCCGGCCGAGATCTACCATCCCGGGAAAATGTATTTCAAGGATGGGTATCTCTTCGTTAATGAGTACGGTAAAGGCATCCACGTGATTGACAACTCAAATCCTGCAAACCCTGAGAAAGTGGCCTTTTACGAGATCCCGGGCAATGTCGATATGGCCATCAGGGGCAATATCCTCTTCGCCGACAGCTATATAGACCTGCTGGCAATTGACATTGCAGATATAAATAATCCGGTCGAGATTGACCGCATAGAGAATGTCTTCCCGGAGATCGTCCCGGAGGGAGATCTCTGGTATCCGTATGCGATGGTTGATAAGTCGAAGGGTGTAATCGTTGACTGGGAGGTGAAGAAGATTACTGAGAAGATGGAGGACTATACATATGGCGGAGTGCTGTTTCGGGGTGAGATGAGCTTTATGCTGAGTGCTGATGCAGCCGTCAACTGGACGGGTGGCAGCGGCACCGGAGGCTCCATGGCCCGCTTCATGCTGAATGAAGAGTACCTCTACGTTATTGCAGTACCCACCAGGCTGAAAACAGTAGATATCACCACGGCATCAGAGATGGCTGTGATCGACAGTGTCGATATGCCCCGCAACATGGAGACGCTCTTCCGCCTTGAGGAGAACCTCTTCGTGGGAACCACAACAGGGATGCTGATCTTCGACCTTGTTGATCCCAAAAAACCTGCTTACGTTTCTGCATACGATCATATCAGAGCATGTGACCCGGTGGTTGTTGATGGTCAGTATGCATATGTCACGCTCCGGACAGGCAACATGTGCAATAACGGAAGTAACCTGCTGGAAGTCGTCGACATATCATCCATTGCAAACCCATACCTGGTAAAATCGTATCCGATGTTCAATCCGCACGGCCTGGGAACCGATGGTGAACTGCTGTTTGTCTGTGATGGTGCCGCGGGACTCAAAATTTACAATAAAACCAATCCCATGGCTATTATAACAAGCCAGGTTGCACACTACCCCGACTTTGACACCTATGACGTTATCCCCATGAATGGGATTCTTATGCTTGTGGGTAAAGGTGGTATTTACCAGTATGACTACAGCGACCCGGAAAACATAGTACAGATAAGCCACATAACAATTATTGAAGAATAGAAATATGTTCAGACTTACTGCAGTTGCGGTCTGTATTCTGCTTTCACTCTCTGCAACAGGCCAGCACCGGAAATATACTGTTGTGCTTAACGATGGTTCCCGCATCCGGGGGACCATCGTTGGCGATTCCACTGACTACCTCGATCTTAAGATTACATCGCCCCAGGTCATCAGATTAGGCAGGTCACAGATATCATCGGTTGAAGCCGTTAAATATCCTGTAAAGAAGAGCTTGAATACATCCGGTTACTACGCAAGGTTGTCAATTGGCTTCCTCGCAGGTAAAAACGAAAGCGGAAACCAGTCGAGCCTGAGTTTTCACCTGTCAAACGGTTACCAGTTCAGGAACGGCTTTGCAGTGGGAGTCGGCTCGGGAATGGAAGAGCTGGGAGTGCCTCTGGTGCCTCTTTATGCTGACCTGAGATTCACGCCGCTGAGCTCGGGCCTGTCACCCTATATCTGGCTAAAGGCCGGGCACGGTTTTGCCATTACCGACCGTGATGTCAACTACGAGGACGACGCATCAGAAGACAACAACCATGAGGGCGGATTCCTGTTCAATACCGGGGTGGGCATCTCCATTTTCTCATTCAAGAGAACTGCAGTTAACGTGGGCGTCGGTTACAGGTACCAGAAGGTTACACTGAACGAGGATCTCTACTGGTGGTACGGCAGAAATACAGTCAGACATACCGTAACCCAGTATTACAGGCTGGAATTCCACCTCGGTTTTGTCTTTATGTAAGAAAAGAAAAATGAAATTGTCAACCAAAATATCGTACGAATTGAGTTATTTCGGAAAAACTTGATTCCTGGCGGTATAATGGGTAAAGGAACCTTGCATGGTCATGAATACTCTGATTCGGATCTTGTCAGAAGATGTGCCGGTGGCGACATCCGGGCGCAGGAACTGCTCTACCGGCGCTACTTTTCCTTTGCCATGTCAATCTGCATCAGGTATGCAGGAGATGAAAGCGAAGCCATGGAGATAGTCAACGACAGCTATATGAAAGTGCTGGACGGCCTGAAAGGCTACGACCAAACCAGGCCATTTAAAAGCTGGTATGGCAAAATATTGGTTAATACCGCTATTGACAACTACAGGAAGAACCTGAAAAATAACGAACACATCTCAATTGATACGATATCTGAAGCAGGGGAGAGCGATCCTGAAATTGAAACAGAACTCTCCGTCAATGATATTCTGACACTCTACAGGTACCTCCCGGCAAACTATAAAATGACATTCAACCTCTTCGAGATAGAGGGGTATTCGCATGAGGAGATCGGCCGGATGATGGGAGTGACCGCTTCTACATCGAGATCGAATCTTGCCAGGGCCAAGAAGATGCTCAGGGAACTATATAACAGGCATATTATTTCGGTAAGGAAGAGTCATGAATAAGTTTGATGACATATTCAGCCGCAAGGCAAAGGAGGCATTTGACAACTATAATGCCGACCACCTCGCAGAGGAGGGTTGGAACTCCTTTGCCGGTAAATATGGCAGGAGACGCAGCCGGGCAATATTAATTCCGCTGTGGGCCAGGGCTGCATCCATAGTTATTCTGGTCACTGCCGGGGTACTTTTAACCGCACGGTTAACTAACCGCAAAGCCGGTGAAACCGTTAATCAGATTGCACAGGAGACCAGAAGCGAACAGGCAGATTCTTTACTAATTAAGGAGGATTCAGCATCATCTGCTCCCGGAATCTCTGAAAGAAAGCCTGTGATCATTGCAGCAAACTCTGAAGTTACTGCAACTGCTGAAACCACTGGAGCAACCCCGGACAGCGAAACTACCGGACCGGTTTTGGCTGAAGCCGTCAAGTCGGAAGAGATAATTACATCTGATGCTGCGAAAACTGAGGGATCACACCTATCAGAGAAAAGCCTGGCTGAAGGATCACTCCTGGCTGATACTGAGATGGCAGAGGCGTCACTTTCACCCGGGGCCTTGTTGGCTGCAGATATCTCCGGCAGGATGGATCTTCCGGGTAATCCTTTAGAAATCAGGCTGTCTGGCATGGCTGGTACGGGACTCAAACTGAAACCCGGAGAGGCACCCAAAGTATATGGTGATATTCCCCGGGAGAAGTTGACAACAACAATCATGACCGGCTTATCGGGTATGATGGCCAGTGTTGACAATGCAACATCAGCATCACAGGGTGTATCAATCGGCTTCTATGTTGAGCAGCAGCTTACCCGCAGGATCTCTGTTCGTCCCGGTCTGGCGATGGCCAGGCATAATTACACTGTGGAAAGCATGGCAGGAGGAAACATGGATATGGCTTACGCTGCACCGGAACTGAATGGTATGGCAGCCACAGCAACCACCTATGATGCGGATATAGACGTTGTTTCAATGGAGGTTCCTGTTAATTTTGTCTTCTCACTCAGGAAACGGGCACGCTCAAACCTTTTTGTCACCACTGGTGCATCGACGGTGATCTACCTGAGCCAGAACCTGTCCGGCAGTTTCAATAATACCTATACAAGGTCGACAGTCAACGCCGGCACCGGGCAGGTAGAGTATGAGTCAATGACCACCACCGTGCAAATTGAGAGCGAGCAGGAGTTTTTAAGCCGTGTCGACCTCCTCGGTCTTGCCAACTTTTCGGCAGGGTACTCCTTCCCGTTTACAGGGACCAGTCAGTTGCTGTTTGAACCTTTTGTACAGATGCCGATCAGGGATCTGACGAGCCTGAACCTGCGAATCTGGTATGGGGGACTCTCAATGAAGATCAGGTTTTGAAAGGCTGTTCAGAAGTTTTAAATAATGATCTTCCTCGTGCCCGGTCGTTGATTTTCACTTCCCGGAAGAATCTGTCCCTGAACCTTTTCTTCGGAGGAGGAAATAGACAGGTATACCAAGCAATATCAGAGACAGACCTATTCCAGCCTCGCGAGGCCTGGTTATGATAGTATTGAAGAAGAGCCCCACACAGAAGAGCACAAACAGTGCCGGCACTACGGGGTAACCCCATGTTTTATAGGGCCTGTGGGCATCGGGCATCCGGCGTCTCAGGATGAAGACACCCATGGTGGTGGCACCGTAGAAGATATAGACTGCAAAGATCAGCATGTCAGTCAGCTGGTCAAATGTACCCGAGAGAACCAGTATCGACGCCCATATTCCCTGCCACAACAGTGAAACAGAAGGTACGTTATGACTGTTCAGCCTGCCCGTGCCGCGAAAGAAGAGTCCCTGCCTCGCCATAGCATAATACGGACGGGCTCCGGTCAGTATGCTGGCATTGGTACAACCCAGGGTGGAGATGAGTATGAGAAGCGAAATGAACAACACTCCTCCGTTACCCCATATTCCTCTGACAGCCTCAATACCGGCTATCAGGTTACCGGAATTGTTGATCTGCTCAAGCTGAGGTATGGAGAGCAGGGTAAGAAAGGTATAGTTGACCACCAGGTAGACGATGATGACTATGCCCACACCGGCTATTATGCCCCTCGGTATGTTCCTGTGCGGGTCTTTTACCTCCCCTCCTATGAAACCGACCGACACCCACCCCTGGTATGCCCAAAAGGCAGCGAGCATGGCAGTGTAAAATGAAGAGAGAGTAACAGTATTGCCAACTGCCGTCTCACTTACTGCCATGGTCGCAGACGCAGAACTCTGTCCGCTGGTAAGCCCGGCTACGACAATGGCCAGGAGTCCCGCCCCCACAAGGAGCAGGACGGCTTTGTTCACCCATGCCCCGCTCTTGAGTCCCGACATATTCAGGAAGGTCAGGAACAGAATAAGCAGAATGGTTGTGAG
>CALMRD010000166.1 GCA_937871625.1 uncultured Bacteroidales bacterium
GTCTTTAATTCTATTCTCCTAAGTGCCATACAATCAATTCCTTAATTCTTAATTCTTAATTCCTCCCACTACCGCCTCCACCCTGCAATCCGGCTCCTTCGCTGTCCCTACCTTCCAGGTCGGGACTTAACCCTCGACCCTCTATTATCTATTGCCTGATTACATTTCTATACTAACTTTATCCTTTAACCTTCATCCACCAGCCTTGTACCTGAGCATAATCATCCCTATGTACAACGAAGCCGGAGTCATCAGGTCGACTCTGGAGAAGGTCATTGATACCGAGATGCCTGATTTCGTCAGTCAATATGAGGTGATAGTCGTTGACGACTGCTCAACGGATGACTCGGCCACACTGGCAGAGAGATTCAGCCAAGAATCCGCGGAAATCAGGGTCATCAGGCTCACCCTCAATGCCGGGAAGGGAGCAGCGGTAGCTGCAGGTGTGGATGCGGCAAACGGTGATACCATACTGGTACAGGATGCTGACCTTGAACTCGACCCCGTATACATACCGGCACTTCTGAAGAAGTATCATGATGGGGAGAAAGGTATCGTGAGTGGCACCCGTTTCAGGAGCGGCAGACGCTACCGTGGTCATGCCGCCCCCGCCGTCACCGTCAACAGGATGATCTCGTTCGTAGCCTCCCGGATGACGGGAAGAGAAATTACAGATCTCACATGTGGCTACAAGCTGTTCAGCAAGGCTCTCTACCGGAAGCTGGATCTGAAGGAGAAAGGTTTCGGCTTTGAGACTGAATTGATGCTCAAGGCATTGCGGGACAGAGATACCACCTACGACGAAACCGAGGTAACTTACCTGCCACGAAAAAGAGAGGAGGGAAAGAAGATCCGGCTTTTCGACGGTATTGCCATCACCAAAAATCTTTTCAGGCATGGCCTGCAGGGAAGTGGCTGGCGGTCGGTCCTGACCATTGCGCTCATCATCATATTCATGACGGTCAATATGCTAAACGTAAAGCATTGGAGGGATGAGCGACGGGTCATTGAGTGGGATGCCATAAGCTACTATGCATATCTGCCTGCAACTTTCATATATCATGATCTCTCCCTGAGTTTCGCTGACGGGTATGAGGGCCCCCATAAACTGATTGTCTGGCCGGAAAAGGGCCCCGGGGACAGATATGTCATCAAGACAACCATGGGACTCTCAATCCTCTGGTTGCCTTTTTTTCTCGCCGGCCATGCAGCTGCTCTCATTTCGGGAGCCGATGCAGGCGGTTACAGTGAGCCATACAAATTCTTTCTTCTTGTCTCCGCATTGCTGTTCCTGCTGGCAGGACTGATGTTCCTTCGAAAGATACTCCTCGCGCATGCCACGGATAAAATAACGGCATTGGTCCTGGCCGCCTTCGCCTTTGGTACCAATCTCTACTGGTATACCCTCTTCCAGGGCACGATGGCACATGTATACAATTTTGCACTTGTAAGTGCATTTATTTGGTATTCAATGAAATGGCATGGTGTTCAGACTGGAGGATCAAGTACCGCCTGCACAAGATCCGGCCAGGGTGATATCTTCAGGAGGCATGAATCCCGGAGAGGATGGAACGAGGAACATATCCCGGGAAAAAATAAAAAGACGAAAAAGGGTTTATGGCCGGCTGTCAGGCTCGGACTGCTGCTGGGGTTGATTTCGCTCATCAGACCGACGAACATCATCATCCTGCTCTTCTTCCTCCTGTATGGAGCAGCATCATGGAAGGAACTTGCAGCCAGAACTTCCGGCCTTCTAAAAGATTACAGGTTGCTCCTCATTATAGCCGGGACAGCAGTAATCATCTGGCTCCCACAGATGATATACTGGAGGGAGATGACCGGCCACTGGCTATGGTTCTCATACGGAAATGACGAACGGTTCTTCTTCACTGACCCGGCAATAGTGAAGGGACTCTTCAGCTGGCGCAAGGGACTCTTCATCTACACGCCACTTATGATTGTCTCATGCGCAGGTATAATCGCACTCTGGATCAGAAGATCGCCCCACGCCCCGGCTGTCACACTCTTTGTTCCCCTGAATATCTATATCATCTTTTCCTGGTGGTGCTGGTGGTACGGCGGGGGATTCGGCCAGCGGGCCTTTATCGACAGCTATGCGCTGATGGCGGTATCCGCAGCTGCATTGCTTTCGATGGCCATGACAGCCGGTCGGAATATCTTCAGGGTTGTAGTCATGACAGCCTTTCTGCTTTTTGCCACCCTTGGCATCTTCAACAACATACAGTACTATCACGGTGCCATCCACTGGGACTCCATGACCAGGGAGGCATGGTTTGATTCCTTCGGCCGCATAAGACCATCGGCACGCTTCAATGACCTGCTCGAGGCTCCCGACTATGAGATGGCAAAAAAGGGCGCCGACAGATAATATCCTGCCGGCAGCCCTGCAAACCAATTAAAACAAGATTTTTCGATACCTCTCCGGCGCTAAGCCTTCAGCTGCATGATTTATACCACTCTGATGCCACGGGTGCAGGTTTTTCCTGACGACCTGCTGCGACTATTGCCGGCCCCTGGCAGATGATCTCCCGGATGCACGGCCGGACTAGCCTTATATCGCCGTCACTGACGGGCTTTATCAATGCTCGAGATGATGTAATCCTTCTGCTTCACACCAATGATCCTCTCCACCTCCTGTCCGTCGCGGAAGAGTATCATGGTGGGTATGTTACGAATACCGTATTTTGCAGCTACCTGCTGATGCTCGTCAACATTCAGCTTATAGATGGTAGCCCTCTCCTCCGTGGCTGCTGCCACATCATTCAGAATAGGTGCCATCATCTTGCACGGCATGCACCAGTCGGCCCAGAAGTCCACAAGCACCACACCACTCTTGGTCTTGTGGGTAAAATTCTGGGCTGTAAGGTGTTCAATCAGGTCGCTGTCGGCAACCGCCGGCGTGTTTTTCATCTTGTTGTATGAACGCATCACCAGGATCGCCAGTACGGCTATCACAACCAGTGCTATAATAAGTCCTTTCATTTTCATCTATGTTTATTTTCTTTTAAGTGAATGCAGGTAGTCTGCAGCCGCCAGTGCCGCCACAGTACCGTCGGCCACCGCCGTGGTCACCTGGCGGTAACGTTTGACTGCAGCGTCACCGGCAGCATAGACACCCGCAATGTTTGTTGACATGTCGGGACCGGTAATAATCTCACCCCTCTCATTGAGGTCAACGAGCTCCTTCAAAACCTCTGTGTTGGGCACATATCCTATGAAGATAAAAACTCCGTCAGTCCTGAAGTCACTCAGATCACCAGTTACCAGATCTCTGATCTTTACCCCC
>CALMRD010000167.1 GCA_937871625.1 uncultured Bacteroidales bacterium
GGTCACGTACGACGGTGGAAGTCGTATAGCCCTCGCATTTGCCTATGATGAAGATATAGTAGGCATTATCAGGCAGATTCCAGGAGCCATATGGAATAGAAGCTTGCATACCTGGCATATCCCGGACCAGGAGGATATCATCGGCTTTCTGCTTGAAAGATTCCGAAAAACAGCATACATTGATTATTCCGCTCTGAAGCGGGAGGCGCTTATTGAGAAGGCCAGGAGCAAAAGTGAGGAAGCCCGGAGCCGGGAT
The DNA here is from genome assembly GCA_937871625.1 of uncultured Bacteroidales bacterium. Classification (GTDB taxonomy): domain Bacteria; phylum Bacteroidota; class Bacteroidia; order Bacteroidales; family VadinHA17; genus SR-FBR-E99. The sequence continues at coordinate 257 of CALMRD010000167.1, forward strand.
CTTACAGCCAAGTCGTCTTCCGGGCTATCCGATGGTGACTCAGCAAGAGGAAGGGAATTCGACACTACCACTGAAATCAATCAGGATACCGAACCGGTTCAGGTAACAATTCGGAGGAGGGTTAAGCAACCTGCTCAGGCATCTGCCCAAGGGAGGGTTCAGCGGCAGGTTCAGGGCCCAGATCAGGGATCGGTCTGTGGGCCGGATCAGGAATCAGATCGAGGATCAGTCGTGAGACGGGTTCAGCGGCCGATTCAGGGAGCTACCTCCAAGCAAGTCCAGAAGCAGTTCAGCCAGTCGGGTCAGGGAGCTTCTCAGGAGCCAGTCCGGGGGTCAGTTCGGGGTTTGGGTATACTCAGCCGGAGGTCTGAAGAGGATATTAGCAGTTATCGCGACTGGCTTGAGTCACACAGGTATCCCCCGAACACCGTCAGGACATACACCACGATGATGGAGTCATTTCTTCGTTTTGTATCTCCGAAGGAGGCTTCTGAGTGCGGTGCTGATGACCTTGTAGCAATGGTCAAAGAGTACATTCTGCCCCGCGGTTTGAGCTATTCATATCAGAATCAGCTCATAAGTGCAGTCAAGAAGTTTTACAGGGAGATATGCCGGGAGGTTCTTGATCCGGGTGCTTTCACCCGTCCGCGTACTCGCCACAGGCTCCCCAATGTATTAAGCAAGGAGGAAGTTAAAAGGATACTCTCCGCCCCGATGAATGATAAGCACAGGTTGGTGCTGAGTGTCATTTACGGTTGCGGCTTAAGGCGCAGTGAGGTGATTATGCTTGAGCCAGAGGATATTGATTATGACCGTATGCTTCTGACTGTCAGGCAGTCTAAAGGTTTTAAAGACAGAGTTGTGCCACTGTCCGCAAGGCTGGCGGAACAGATCAAGGATTATATTGCCCGGCACAAGCCTGTTGTATATATTTTTGAGGGGCAGCGTCAGGGGGCGCCATACAGTGCCACTAGTGTAGAGAAAGTTTTCAGGATGGCGTGTCATGAGGCAGGGATAAAGAAGGATGTCACGCTACACGGTTTGCGTCACTCCTATGCTACTCATCTTCTGGAGGCAGGAACCGATTTGCGGTACATACAGGAGTTACTGGGGCACAAGAGCAGCAAAACGACGGAGATTTACACCCATGTGACTGAGAAGAGCATACAGAAGATCAGGAGTCCTTTTGACGATTTATAGCATCAGTGTACGGCAAGCGTCACATTATGTAAATTGAACCTTTCAAGAAGCAGGCAACTATGAAAATTAGTGTCCAACATCACTACTAAATGCAGAACATGAAAAACGAAGTGAAATTCAACGTTGCGGTAGTTTTTGCACTGCTTTTCACCCCTTATTTTGGGTGGTTTCAGGCAGTTGGTCGGTCCCCTCTTCAGCAGCCCGGTAAGGAGGCGCCAGAGGTAACAGGTATTCAGCATGATACTTGTGAAAAGGCAATCCGGGTTTTAACATTCAACATTTATCACGGGGCAACGATGAAGGGAGACTTTGATCTTGATTACATAGCCAGTGTGATTGACAGAACCAAACCTGACTTTGTGGCGTTACAGGAAGTAGATTTCATGACGAGGCGTGCACGGGGGTATGATATTGCCACAGAACTGGGTTGGAGGTTAAAGATGGCGTCTGTTTTTGGCAGGGCCATGGGGTATGACGGAGGGGAGTATGGTGAGGCTGTTTTATCTCGCTACAGTTTCCTTAGCACGAGGAATATTCCGTTACCTTACACCGATGGTCGTGAGCCCAGGGCTGCGCTGGAGGTCATTACGATATTGCCGTCGGGGGACACCATAGCCTTTATCGGGACACATTTGGATCACCTTTCCGATGACACTGACAGGATTTTGCAGGCGGCAAAGATCAACGAAGAGTTCGTGGGTGTGAGGTATCCTGTCATACTGGCCGGCGATTTGAATGCTGTGCCGGGCAGTGTTCCCATCGGCATACTTGAGGAGATGTGGGGGTCTGCCTATGACAGGGAGAGTCCGGCTGCCACCTATCCTTCAGTTAATCCCGTCAAAAAGATTGATTATGTAATGTTCAGGCCGGCAGGGATGTGGAAGGTCATCTCCTCGGAGGTCATTCAGGATTCTGTTGCATCGGATCACTGTGCATATTTTGTAGTACTCGAGTTACTGTAATCAAGCGGTTTCATGGGGAGTGATCAATGCCGGGGATCGGAAATGCAAATTATTTTCAACAAGATGCGACAAGAGCTCAGGGCCTTGATCCGGAGAATAGGAATAATAGCCGCTATCAGCCCGGGTCAGGATCACATAGTATTTACCAACAATCCGGATAGTAGGACTCTGTTAATATTC
>CALMRD010000168.1 GCA_937871625.1 uncultured Bacteroidales bacterium
CAGTTCCTCTCGTTCCAGGTCGTGCTTCAAGTAGCCGGAAGCAATTTTGGCTGCATTGCTATAATCCCTTATGACCGGGAGATCCTCATTAAATCCCCGAAAAAGCATTGTATCAACATCCTTCCTGTACTCAATCAGGGGAAGGGCCCCTGCTGCAAGAGCTTCGAACATCCTCAGGTGTACGCCGCTGATAATTCCCGGATTGCCGTCAACGGGTATGATACGGGTCCGGTTGTACATCTGGTTGAGCCGTTCCTGTGAGATAAATCCGCTTTCCGTATAAACTGCCTCGAGCGCCGGGAAAAAAGTAAACCACCGTCTCCATGCGCTGTTGCCATAAAGCCTGAAGTTAAAACCGGTGAAAGCATTCATCAGCAATGCTTTTTTGTATCCCCAGGAATTCAGGTAGCATGATCCGACATACAAAACCTCCGTTTCCTTATCATTCTTATCCTTTAAGGCATCATCAATCCTGAAATATGAATTCTCGTCTACCCCCGGAACGAAGTAAAGGGTTCTGCCCAGGCCCATGGTATTTAACTGATCAGCCCAAAAAGTATCTGGCGACAATATCAGGTCAGCATGAGAAAGACATGAGAGATAGTAATTATTTTGCGGTGTATAGAACGGACTGTCTCCCATGAAAAACAGCAGCTTTGACCTCTTGCTTATAGCCTGGCAGGTCTCGGGTATCAGGTACTGAGAGTTGTATATCAATACCAGGTCCGGCGAGTAATCATCAACAAGGTCGAGAATCTGCCTGTTTACCTTTGACTGAAAATGGCTCTCCCATCTTCTCCTTACTGCATGAGGAAAACGGAACATCTGGCTGTTGAGCTTTCGGTCCGTGCTGCTGATGGCAGACCTTATATCCGCATTTCTCACTTCCCCTGCAATCAGGGCAAGAATGTCGTTCAGCGAATTGGAGAGTGAGTAGTGTGCCGGACAAAGTAGCAATGCCCTTTCAAATCTTTTTTCCATTTACTATGCTTAATATCCTTTGATACCGGTATGCTCCAAAACTAAAAAATACCGCCTGGGGAATGATCTGCTCCGGGATACCTGAGTAACCGAATTGCTGCCCGCTGCTTGAATGGATAAAAAACCATCCGATCAGAAAAATAACAAATATCAGAAGTGGGTTCCTGTCGACTTTTTTCTTTGCAGATTTAAGATAAAGCGCAACAATCATATAACTGAACCAGATCAGAAAACCGTTTAGGAGCGCAAAACCAACCACCCCCGATATTGCCAGAAGACTCTGGTTTCCGACATGACCGTCATTATAACTGTACCCCATGTCTGACAGACCCCATCCGAAGAGAGGGTTCTCCTTCCATCCACTCAAGGCTTTCTGGCTCCTGTAATCAAGTCTCTGAAGTGTCCCCCTGGCGGTCAGGTCGCCCTCTGATATGGCACCTATAGTCTCCAGCCTCTCCCGGGCAAATTCGAGCTGACTGCTTATTGTCGGGCTGGAGAGAGCCCACAGGATGACCGGAATGATAACGATAACAAAAAGAATAAACCTGCGCGAACCTGCGATCCCGGTAAACATCAGAGCCAGTAAGGTAACCAAACTGAAGCTGATGATCCATCCTCGTGTTGCTGACAACAGAGCCATGGCCAGTGATGAAAAGACAACGGCAAAAGGCAGAAAACGGCCAGCATCCTTTCTTACTCTCCTGGCAATAAAGTATAGCCCGCCAAACATGCCGATCAAGGCAGTACTGGAATTATAGAAAACACGAAATTCATTAATGTCTTCATTTTCATCTGAACGGCTGATCCCCCCTGCCTCCATTGGTGAAATGCCTGTAAACAGAGTAAACAGCTGTGCCGCAAATGCGATAAGGACAATGTAAAATACAAGATTGAAAAACCGCTCGTACATCTCCCATGTAACAAACAGCCTGGGTACAGAATAAAACAACAGCATGGGTATGAATCCTTTCAGGAGGCGGAAATAAACATTCAGGCCACCGCTCAGACCCATCAACTGGCCCCAGACAATAGTGAACAAAAGATATATAAAAAGTATCTGCAGGTATTTACTGTAAAACAATACCGGCTTCACCCTGCTGCCGGCAGCTTTGATCACTGTCAGAATTATATATATCTGCACAATCTCAACTGCAGGAAGACCCGGCAGTATAGTCATTGTAGCCTCATAGAGGCCAAAGAAACCGGCAAAACCATCTGTGGTAGAGAGAAAAAGAGCAAGCCACAGTGCTTCGTTTCTGGAGAACAAATATGAGGATAGGAGAATCACATACCAGATAACCCTTATGGGATATGGCGCATAATATGTTGCTGCCAGGGTGAGCGAGATCAAACCCAGGTATTTCAGGAGATCAGGCCAGGCAACAAACCATTTAATTATCCTGTTGATCAGCATTTATATGATCATTTTTCCCGAACTGAGGAATCCGCCTTATCCCAATCCGTTCTGAAGGCGATCAGGTTCTCTCCCCGTTGTGAAATTACAAAGTCATTAGATTGAAGAATATTCAACACCAGCTCACTCACCCCCGGATGTATATATTCATGCAACTCGATAATGAGGCCTCCCACATCCTTCAACCACGATGCGGGACCATTCATGAAAACCGGGTACTCAGCCCCTTCAATATCCATTTTTAGCAAATCGATCCATGGCAGCTCGTGCCTTTCCATAAGCTCCCCAAGACTGAAGCCCTCCACCTGGCTGCCGCCACTGTTGCTCTCCCCGACCCTGAAGGCGTATTTTTCAGCTGTGGGATTGGATATAGACAGTTGGATAGCTTCGCTGTATACGGCACCCTTTATCGGAACTATGTTATCACAGTTACTTGTGTTCCTTACCAGAAGGTTGAAATTGGATTCCTCAGGCTCAATGGCAATTATCTTTGCTTCGGGAAATTTTTTATGAAACCAGATTGTTGAAAGTCCTGTGAAAGCTCCTGCATCAACAATGTATGCAGGACTAAATCCTGTCACGAAATCATATTCACCCCTCCCGAAGATACTGTCGAACACATAAAAATCCACACTGTTGCCTCTTAGCCACAAATCATTACTGTCATAACGGAACCTGAAAACCCTGTCTTTCCTGAGATGTAGCATCAGGGTCACGGCATTTCGTAATCCGTACCTCAGGATTCGGTTATACCAGTTCTTAATTGTGGTGATCTTCAGTTTCATCTGATCCTGCTTGCAGTTGATTTTTCTGTAATCTTATCATTAAGGAGCTCAACGATATTATCCCACGAGAGGAGGGTGGAGGCTGTTTCCTGAGCGTTGACGGCCATCTCCTTCAGCAATTCCCTGTTCCTGGCCAGACTGAGCACCGCATCGGCAATAGCTCCGGGATTGTCTCGTTCGACGACAAGTCCGAAACGGTGTTTTTCAACCAGGGGTTTCAGTGATGTATTATTAGTTGTTATAATGACATTTCCGTAGTACATAGCCTCCGGAAAGACTATCGCCATCCCCTCGAACCGGGAAGGCATGCAGAAGATCCTTGACCGGCAGTAAAGTCTGTAAAGGTCGTCTCGTCCAAGGGGGCCATGCAACTTAACTCTATTGAACAGAGACGGATTATCCCTGAGAAAGCTATTCATATAAGCATTGAAACCAGGTTCAACACTACCGGCAAGATGGAGATTATATTCAGTTAATGAGGCAATTGACTTAAAAGCCTCAAGTAGCACTTCTGTTGCCTTCTGCATGGAGCCCAGTCGTCCCGCTGTAAGAATAATATCCTCTTTTTGAGAAGAATCACATCCTGCCAGGGAGCCGGGAAGATCAGAAGTATGACCATTGTAAACAGTGATCAGCCTGGCTCTCAGAAAATCATAATTCGATTCCAGCAGTTGCCTGCTATAATCATCCTCAACGCTCCACAAATCGACTTTTTTGACAAAATATCGACTGGCAATAATGTCTTTAATCCTGCCCTTAAGACTGGTGCTTCCTTTATCAGGCGGGAAACTTCCAATTCTTGCTGCTCCTCCGGGATTCTTAACCGCATACGCACAATAATCAAGCTTAAGATATACAAAGCCCTTCCTGTTAAATAGCTTGTATATATAGGCAAAAAGCAGGGAGCTCCATGAATAATGAAAAACATTGAGAATGTCGATGCCCATGGCATTCGACATCAGGTACCTGACTATGCCGGCATTGAACTTGCGGCTGGTAAACCTGTCCGGGATTTTGACAACACTCAGATATTTCCCGGTTACAGTAAGAGTATCTGTTTCACTGCTGTAACAAACAAGCCGGGTATTATACCCAATCTTTGCAAAACGGTAGGGTATCTGTCCGGGATCTTTGAAAAAGTGAAAATCCCTGTAATTCGGGAAAACAGTACAGAAAGTGGCGGTCCGACCCATTATGATTTGAACTGCCTTATTCTGAAATCCTTCATGATATTGCTCAGCTCTTTTACCGCATTCTGCCCCGCCAGTGTTGAAAGTGTCAGAAAAAGAGCAGGGATCATGGTTATCTTAAGAACCAGCTCGACCCAGTCAGCTCCGGAGACCCTCTCGATTATAAAACGACTTGCAAGGAAACACAATCCGGTAATCAGCAATAGTTTTAACATGGGTACGAGCATTCTCTGAAAACTGATGCCCTGCCTCCCGGCCACCGCCAACCCTGAGGAGATCATGGCAACCAGTGTTGAAAATACCTGTCCT
>CALMRD010000169.1 GCA_937871625.1 uncultured Bacteroidales bacterium
ATACCCTCATACCCTGCCTCCGTCAGTGCTGCAAGCTTACCGTGCTCAGCGGCGACCTCCGTAACAATTCCCAGCACCCTGTCAACCGCTTCCATGAAGCTTCCCTCGGCTGCCCCGGCCATCTGGTAGTAGTCGAATCCCATCAGGTCCACATAGTCATCTCCCGGGTAGCGTTCAAGATAGTAATCCCTGTCGGTGATGTCTCCGGAGCTTGAGTAGGCAAAGAGCAGGTTGTGTACTCCCTTCTCCCTGCAGAGGTAGTCGAAGGTAAACCTCCAGAGTGCAATGAACTCCTCAGCCGTGCATAGCTTCTCCCCCCACCAGAACCAGCTACCAGTATGCTCATGGTAGGGGCGGAAGATGACAGGAATGGCTGTGCCGTCATCGTCAGTGAGAGAGGTCAGGTAGTCGGCAAGGTTATCGAGCCACTGCCTGTACCTGTCATGGCTCTCGCCACCAGGAAGGACCGATGCCACGACCCTGCCGGACGAAATGTCCCAGGTGCTGCCGCCGGTGAGCGGATTGTCGGAGTGCCAGCTGAAGGTCGTCACCCCGCCGCGTGACCATATCTCACGGACGAAGCTCCTCATATGTTCAAACGGCACAGAGTCGATGTTCACCGGTGACCGGTGTTCTATCTTACCGAGGTCCATGCCGTATACTGAGGGATAGTCCCCTGTTACCCTTTTCACGTCCGACTCTCCCTGTGGATAGACCCACCCGATGCCGTAGGCCAGATCATCCTGGTGGCCGAACATGATGCCCTTTTCCGCGGCAGCCTTCAGTCCTGCCAGCATCTTAACAGTCTCAGCGGTAGCCTCCGGATCAGCGGTGGCAGCTCTCTCTGGCCGGCCGCCGTTGCATGCAGTCATCATAAGTAATGTAATGATGGTAGCGATAAGAGTTCTCATTACGGTTCTATTTGTTTGTCAGATTGTCAAGGTTCCGGTTGTAGCCGGAGATAAGGTTGATGGTTGAATCGGTGTCAAACACCGAATTCAGTCCCTGCTCCTCCTGTGGCGGGTCGCCAAGGTAATCGTCACCCGGCTGCCAGAAGAGCCTGCCCTCTGTCGCTCTCCCCTCGCCGGAGTAGGCCCAGATGTTGCATCCTGCCAGTCGTCCGTGCGAAGCGGCATGGTCAACCACCTGTACGAAGGCATTGTTGTAGTAACGGTCGCGGTATTTCGTAGTCTCATCAGGTGAGAAGCCGTGATGATCACGCGGCAGGCCGAACTCCTCCAGCACAATCGGCTTCCCGAGTCGTTCTGCCACCTCAAAATGGTCATTCATGTAGAGGTTGGTTTTGACAATGGCAGAATCGATGGTGCCGGCGATGTCAGTGATATCAAGCCAGCCCCAGTTCTTTGGCCAGATGTGCATGGTGAGGTAATCTATATTGGGGTCGGCATGTATCCGTTCAAAGAGCTCCATCGACTGTTCACAGCCGTGCCGTCCCTCTGTGCCGGTGGTAACGAGATGGTTTTTATCAAGCTCCTGTAACAGTGCCGCCATACGCCCAATCATCGCCTCAAAAGCCGGGATATTTTCGTCTGAAAAGGCCCTGGGCTCGTTGGCTATCTCCCAGGTCATGATCACGGGGTCATCACAGTATCTGACGCCTGTATAGCGGTTAGTCCGTCCGACGATGAACCTGATATGTTCCTCGAACATCCCGAGGCACGGCTCGCACCCGTTGAACTGTCCCGAGAAACTCATGAACTGAGGCCAGGTGTTGGGCGGCATATTGGGATTTGGTATCGGCCCGTACCCGTTCCAGTTTAGGTACTGTGAAAAGCCGCCGCTCCAGTCCCATGCATTGTTCAGGAAGAGTACAGCATGCTGGTCGCGTTTCTTCATCTCTGCCAGGAGGAAGTCAAGTCCGTCAAGCAGATCGTCGTTGTATTCGCCCGGGGCCAGCAGCAGTGCGGGTGTCACCCGGAAGGGTTCATTATCAGGACCTTCGGCGCCCACCATCACTCTCAGGTTATCAATGCCAATACTCTTCATATGGTCAAGTTCCCTGACGAGTCTCTCCCTGTCGCCATATTCTCCCTTGCTGCCGAGGATGGCACCGTACCAGTAATTGGCGCCAATGAAGCAGACGGGCTCACCACCCTTCATGAAGATGCCATCGGAAACGGTTATAAAATCACTTTGGGAAGTGCTCTTACACCCGGCAAGGACGGTAAGTGCAAACAACCCGGCTATTACCCTGTTCATCATGCGGTTTGATATGTTCCCTATCAAAATTAGGGTATCAGGGCTGCATTGCTATGATACCATTCTTTTAAATCATGATACTTTAATGCCCTGATGCGCTGCCCGGTGAGAGTAAAACAGCCTTTATCCTGTATTTTTTTGACTTCAGATGCGGATATTTTCGCTTCCTGGAAGATGTCTGTAATCTATCTCTCATCCTGTCAGTTGTTTGCAACGTATCCGGAGATGACAGGCACCCTGTAGTTTTTTTACATATAATCAGTATATTTGAAGTAATCATCAGAGAAACCGGCACCATGCATGATGCTATCATAAAAGAGATCACGCCGCTGACCCAGTCTGACTGTTTCACCTATTTCTACCGTGCAAAGTCGGACTTTGACTTCCCGCTCCACTACCATGATGAGATAGAGCTCAACTTCATCAGGAATGCCCGCGGTGCCAGGCGCATCATCGGCGACCATGTCGAGGATATAGGAGATGTTGAACTGGCTCTTGTGGGGCCCGGACTGCCTCACGGATGGTTTGGTTCCGGCTTTGCAAAGAACCAGGTTGAGGAGATCACCATTCAGTTTCATAAGGATTTCTTTGATGAGAAGTTTCTGCAGAAGAACCAGATGAACTTCATCCGCAGCATGTTACGCAGGTCACTGCGCGGCATACTCTTCTCGTCCGAGACCACCAGACGCCTCGAGCCCCGCATCGTCGCGCTGGGCAGGAAGCAGGGCTTTGATTCAGTTCTCGAGCTGATGAGTATCCTCCATGATCTCTCCATCTCCAGGGAATACAGGGTGCTCTCTGACTCAGGGTTTCACGGCAGCGAGCTCTTCTCCTATAACAGCAGGCGCATTGAGAAGGTGATGGCCTTCATTCACAGCTCGTTCGACAAACAGATATCGCTGGGTGAGGCTGCCAGGCTGGCCAACATGACCGAATCGGCCTTCAGCCGTTTCTTTAAGCTCAGGACAGGCATGACCTTCATCGACTGTCTGACGGAGGTGCGCCTGGGTCATGCCTCCCGGATGCTCATCTCGACCACCAAGACGATAGCCGAGATCGCCTACTCCTGTGGCTTCAACAACATCTCCAACTTCAACCGCATCTTTCGCAAGAAGAAGGGGTGTACCCCGCGAGAGCTCCGGGAGAGCTATTCTGAGGGCACCAGGGTCTTTATCTGACACTTATCTCCGTCACTGCAGGTGTCATTCCTTCCGCAACCGCAGTGACCCTTACGCTGCCTTCCTCCTTCCCTGCCTTCACCACCAGCAGGCACCTGCCGTTGAAGGCCCTGCGGTAGTCCGCCCTGAAGGGTTCCATGCTGGTCTGGCAGCCATTGTCGACCCCGGCAATGGTGGCTGCTCCCTCAACAGTGAATGTTATCAGGTCGTCGGCATGGGGTACAGGCACATTCTCACTGTCAACCACAGTCACCGTAATGAATGAGAGGTCTGATCCGTCAGCTTTTATCTCACTCCTGTCAGGTGTGAGCACTATGGCTGCAGGCTCACCGGCGGTCTTCACCTCCCGTCGCATCACCTCACTGCCGTCGCGATAACCGACAGCCAGAAGAGTCCCCTCCTCAAACGGCAGCCTCCATACCATGTTAAGCTCCTCATCACTCCTTCTCTTTCTGCCCTGTGATGTACCATTCAGGAAAAGTTCAACCTCATCACAGTTGGTATATGCCCACACATCCACCGTATGTCCGGGATTCCAGTTCCAGTGCGGGAAGAGATGCAGCACAGTGTCGTCGGTCCATTCGCTCTGATACATGTAGTAGGCATCCTTGGGGAAGCCGGCAAGGTCAATGATACCGAAGTATGAGCTCCGTGCCGGCCACCAGTATGGTGTAGGTTCACCCAGGTAGTCGAAGCCTGTCCATATGTACATGCCCGACAGGAAGTCATGATCGCGTATCAGCTTCCAGCTGTCGCGGTGTGTGGTGCCCCATGGTGCCGAGCAGTTGTCATAGGCTGAGCATGTAAGGTCAGCATTACCATCCATTAAGGGCTGATCCCACCTCACGGGCCAGCGGCGGATGATATCGGAGGGCATGTCATAGCTGCCCCTGGTGGCCAGTGCCGAGGTGGTCTCGGTGCCTATGAACCTGCCTCCCGGAAAGGCCTCCGGAAGACGGCCCCAGAGGGTGTCGTGGTAGTTGAAGCCCACAAGGTCGAGGGCTCCTGAGGCAATGACAGGGTTATGAGGCGCGGGGTCATTACATGCTGCTGTCACCGGCCTTGTATCATCCAGGGCTCTTACGATGGCGGCCATCTCAGTGCTGAGAGCCTCGCCGCTACCGTCTCTCTCCCACTGTTCCATCACCTCGTTGCCGATGCTCCACATGAAGACGGAGGGATGATTGCGGTCACGCAGCACCATATCCTCCAGGTCCCTCCTGTACCACTCGTCAAAATCAAGATGATAGTCAAACTCCGTCTTGCTCACCTTCCACACGTCAAATGCCTCATCCATCACGATGAAGCCCATACGGTCACACAGATCAAGCAGCTCCGGCGCCGGAGGGTTGTGAGAGGTGCGTATGCCGTTGCAACCCATCGCCTTCAGAATCTCAAGCTGTCTCTCAATGGCACGGGTGTTCACCGCCGCCCCCAGGCATCCCAGGTCATGGTGATTGCAAACCCCCAGTATCTTTATCGGTTTGCCATTGAGAATAAAGCCTTGCTCACTGTCAAAGACGAAAGAGCGTATGCCTGTTACCGTCTCATACCTGTCGGTCACCTTGCCTCCGCTCAGGACCTCGGTCACCACACTGTAAAGCACAGGATTCTCAACCGACCAGAGGCGGGGATTAGCGACACTCATCTCCTGGGTCACTGCCGTGACGCTGCCGTTGATTACAACCGGGTCAGTGGCTGCTGATGCCACTCGTCTGCCGGCGTCATCGCGGACTGTTGTCCTGAGCATTATCTCCGCCGGAACACCGGTAGCGTTTTTTACCTCCGTAATCACCCTCAGCATTGCCGACTCACTGCTGACCTCCGGCGTGGTGATGAATGTGCCCCAGTGATCAACAGCTATCTTCTCAGTAGTTACAAGCCACACGTTGCGGTAGATGCCTGAGCCTGAATACCATCTTGAGTTGGGCTGTTGTGAGTTGTCGACCTTCACTGCCAGGACGTTCTCCTCATCGCCGTATGAGAGGAAGGGGGTGAGATCATACCTGAAGGAGCTGTAGCCGTACGGCCTCTTGCCCAGATAGTTGCCATTGATCCACACCTCGCTGTTACGGTAGACACCGTCAAACTCGATGCTGATGACCTTCTCCCCTCTTTCAGGGTCCACGGTAAAGGTCTTGCGGTACCAGCCGATGCCCCCGGGCAGAGCTCCGCCTCCTGGTGAGGCAGGGTGTGACTCGCTGAATTCGCCCTCGATGCTCCAGTCGTGAGGCAGATCAACCACCTGCCATTTGCTGTCGTCATAACCGGCCTGCCGGGCATCATCACTGCCCATGAGGGTGAACCTCCATCCCTCGTTGAAACTGACACGTTCGCGCACGTCTCTCTTTTCACAGGCGCACAGCATAACCACTAAAATAGCCGTCAGCATCAACCTGCTGATAAGTATTGTTCTTCCCTTCATTTTAATAAGATTATACTCTATTTCAGTCCGAATTTCTCACGTATCCATTCCATTTTTGCACGGTAGAAAGCCTCCGGAAGCCCGTGACCTGCCTGAGGATAGACTATGAACTTCTTCTCCCCGGGGACCTGGTTGTAGGCTGCAAAGTTGATATGGGGCGGGCATACCTCATCCATCAGCCCCACCCCCATGATCAATGGTGCCCTGATCTTCGGCGCAAGGTTTTTGATGTCGAAGTAGCTCAGGGTATGGTATACCTGGTCCCAGCTCAGATTCTTCCGGCCCTCAACGAGCTCAATGAATTCATTGCCTGGCCATACCGCCACCCGGAAGTAGTCGCGGAAGTCAGAGAGAAAGGGAACCTGCGGAGCACATACCGTTATCCTTTCGTTATCCAGTGCCGCCGTGGCAAAGGTGAGGGCCCCGCCCTGGCTTGCACCCTCTACCGCTATCCTGGAGGCGTCGACCTCCGGCCTCGAGAAGAGAAAGTCAATACCCCTTATACAATCCATATAAGCACCCCGGTAGATATATTTCTCCTTATCTTCAATATGGGAGAGGATATACCCGGGAAATCCCGGATTCACATCGTCGGTGCTGTTGCCGTGCCCCCTGATGTTCAGCCCGAACCCGATCACATCATCACCGTAATTGATGTATGACGGTACCATCACCGAACTGTACCCCGGCACCTGCATGATGGCAGGGTAGCGTCCCGGTTTGGCCGGGACCCTGTACCATCCCCTTATCAGGGCATTGCCCAGGGAGCGCATCTCAACGAGGTAAAGGTTATGACTTTCAGTACAGAGGCTGTCTATGCGTATAAGATTGTACTGCGGATCCACAGCTGCCAGCTCCTCCTTCGTCCTCTGCCAGAAGGAGTCAAAATCAGGTTGCGCATCTGTGGGGGAGACAATCTTCTCCGGCTCATACCCGAAATTGAAGTTATACTTCTTGTTTCCCATCTTGCTGGCAAGCGAGAGGGTCGCCCTGTAGAACCCGGGTTTCAGATCCCTGATCCTGAAGGTGAACATGGCAGTGCTGTTTCGCCTGACAGCCACCTCCTGATACTTCGAGTCAAACTCCTTACCAAAGTCAGTAACTATATCCAGTGTCAGTGCCCCCCTGTACTTTTTCCTGAACTCGCTTTTGAGGGTGACCGGGATGATCACATCAGGTGATCCTCGGAAAATCATATCCTCTTCAGTGATGGCCGTGTTCAGGGTCAGAAGATCGGGATTGCCCCTGTTGGTCAGCTCCACCGGTCCTCCATAGAGACCTCCGCCACCGCCGGCATCAAATACCCTGACGGCTATGGTGTTCTTCTTCCCCCACTGAACATATTCTGCAGGTATACGGTATGACCTGGGAACATCATAGGCACCCGAGTAGTCGGGAGGCATCACTCCCGTTTTCCCGACCAGGTGCCCGTTGAAGTATGTCTCATCGGCATCGTCAATCTTCCCGAGGTTGAGCATCAGGCCGTCATATTTGTGGGCATTCTTCCTCATTCTGGCAGGGACAACCACCTTCACCCTGTACCAGGCAAAGCCGTCATATCCTGCAAAGCCCTGCGACTCCCAGAGAACGAGGGGGGTGACATCCTCCCACCAGTAATCGTTCATTGCCGAGTCAATATATTCTGACTTGTCACCCGTTATGAACTTCCACTCGGCAGGAACGATGCTCTGGCCACTGCCCGCACTGATTATGAGCTGAAGTGCGAAGAAAGTTGTTAATAATCTCTTTATCATGTTATTACTATTGTTTAACGTCTTACTGGTAACCGACAACCTTTGCCTCTGTTATCTCTTCAGCGACAGGATTATCTCCTGGCCCGAGTAGCTGACAGTGGTATCCGGCGCACTGTCAAAATCAAGTCCTACCGGTTTTCTGCCTGATACCGCAACCACATTGAAGGTCCGGTTCTGAAGCATTCCTTCGAACCCGCCGCTCCGGGCACCTATCGTCAGGGTGCCGTCAGCCTCGCTGTAGTTAAACGGGATCAGGGAGTAAGCTCCACCGGCATAGTTGTGGTTATCGCCTTCATCCTCATAGAGGGTAAAGCTGGCGTCGGCACCCGTATAGACCCACAGCGTAACCGGGTCAGCGGGTTTCTCCGAGGTGTGTTGTATCTCCGGTCCTGTCGGTATTATGGATCCCTCCCTGACAAACACCGGAATATAATCATAGGGAGCATCAGCCTCCGTCACCGTCCCGCCACTGAAGTGCCTTCCGGTGCGCAGATCGTACCAGCCGTATGCTGCAGGCAGGTATACCCTGCGCGACCTGGCCCTGTACTCTGTGACTGGATTCACCATCAGTGCCGGACCGAACATATACTGGTCGGTGATGTCAAACACCCCGGCATCAAGGCTGAAGTCCATCACCAGCCCTCTCATGATTGTGTAGTCATTCAGCCAGGCATGGCCGGCAAGAGAGTAGATATATGGCATAAGCCTGTATCTCAGTTTATTGTATTCCACCATGCTCCTATATGCAGGATGGCTGGCAGGGGCAGTGTTGTATATCTCCCTGTAGGGGTACTCGCCGTGTGACCTGAAGAGCGGCACGAAGGCCCCGTACTGGTGCCACCGTGTCATCAGTTCACGCCACTCCTCCAGGTCAGCAGGGGCAGGGTTATGATAGCGGCTCTCGACCGAGAATCCTCCTATGTCCATGGTCCACCACGGTATCCCTGACATGCAGAAGTTGAGACCGCACGGTATCTGGGCTGCCATATCATGCCATCGTGCCGCGATGTCACCGCTCCAGTTGGCCGCGGAGTAGCGCTGAAGACCTGCAAAGGCCGAGCGGGTAAGGATGAAGACTCTGTCTGCGGGGTCACTTTCGCGCTGACCTTCATAGACGCCCTGAGCCTGCACGAGGGAGTAGGCATTGAAGTACCGGGCCGCAGGACCGAGTGCGGTAGGATCCATCAGGGCCTTGCGCTCATCCATGGGCAGGTTGGAGCATATGTCAGGCTCCGTGGCATCAAGCCACCAGGCGTCGATGCCCTTGCTGTATAGCGAGCTGTCAATCTGCTTCCAGAAGGCTTTGCGGGCATCGGCATTGAAAGCATCGTAGAAGGTGGAGACATAACCGATCCAGTCTTTCTGGCCCTTATCCACATTGCGCCTGTAGAGCCACCCGCTGCTGTTCATGGCCTCATAGTTCTTCGTCCCGATATAGTATTTGGGCCATACGGAGATCATGATCCGTGCGTTGAGGTCGTTATGCAGAGTTTTGATCATCCCTTCAGGATCAGGAAAACGGGTTGCATCAAACTGGTGGTCTCCCCACCTTTCTATGGGCCAGTACTGCCAGTCGAGCACTATATTGTCAAAGGGTATACCTCTTTCCCTGTACTCTCTCACCACACCAAGCAGCTCCTCCTGCGTGGTATAGCGCTGGCGGCTCTGCCAGAAGCCCATGGCCCACTTCGGCATCACCGGAGCCTTGCCGGTCACGGTGCGGTATCCGCTGATCACCTCATCCATGCTCTCGCCGCTGATGAAGTAGTAATCTATCTGGTCAGCCACCTCAGACCAAAATGATATCCTCTGCTGCTCCTCCTCATCCGGGGGATCCAGATACTGAAGACCCAGGAACGACTCTCCTCCGTCAGGTATCCACTCAATCTTCAGCGGATAGCGTTTGCCCTCTTCAAGACGCATCGAAAAATAGTTCGCCGAGGCGTTCCAGCACTGGCGCCAGCGGTCAAAGAGCAGCTTACCATCTATCCACAGCTTTGCATAACCGGCGGAGGTGAAGACAAACTTATGCACTCCGGTGGTGTCAGGTTCAAGCTCCCCCTCCCAGGTAACCCTGCCTTCTGCAAGGTTAAAGCCCTCCGGAAATTTTTCCAGGTCAGGAATATAGAGGTAA
Organism: uncultured Bacteroidales bacterium; assembly: GCA_937871625.1. GTDB lineage: Bacteria > Bacteroidota > Bacteroidia > Bacteroidales > VadinHA17 > SR-FBR-E99. Next base: position 9,712 of record CALMRD010000169.1, read on the forward strand.
CTTATCTCATTCTCGGTGCGGGTCAGGAGGCTCTTTTTGCCCGTCTGACGGTCTGTATAGTGAGCCGTAAGCCCGCCTTCGTTACCGTCACTGTCATAGAGTTTCATGCCGGAGAGCTCTCTCCAGTCGCGTATGTCGCCGTATCTCGTTCTTGAGTTGTTATCCCACAGGATGCCGTAGTTGCGGTTTGAGATGAGGAAGGGCACAACGGCCAGGGTGTTGTACTGGAAAAGGTCGGCATCCTTCCCCTTCAGGTTCATGTATGAGGTCTGGTTTGCTCCCAGCCCGTACAGTGCTTCATCAGAGGGTGACTCCCACTGCTGTCTCACGGTATAGCCACTCTCTCCCTTCACCGTCGCCGGGGTGAAGGTGCGACCGCCGCCCTCCTGCTCAGCAACGAACACCGTCCCGTCAGTGCCAGTGAAGATTATCTCACCGGTTATGAGTGACACCTCAGCACTGACCGATGATGTGGCGAGGGTAATTTGCCCCTCTCCCTTTTCCAGGGTAAATTCGGCCTCACGCTCCGGTTGAGGAACTGTCATCAGACTCTCCCGATCAGGGAAATCACCGGAAGGAACCGAGGTCACCCTTATGATCCGGTCATTTATTACCTGCAACCGGATAACCTGTCCCGGATAGTCAGACCTGTCTGGCAGGCGGATTTCAACGCCCTCATCTGTCCTTTCATAGGGAACTTCAGTGCATGAGTGGCATGACAGTGCCACAAAGACATACATGGCTGTCAATGCGCCGGTTACTATTTTCTTCCTCATAACCTGCTATTATTTGATTATCATTTTCCTGGTAACGACATAGTCTCCTGCATAAAAACTTATAAGCCAGACCCCTCTGTGTAATCCGGGATTGAGGATTATCTCCCCGGCACCCGGTTCTGTCTCACGGGCGTATATCACTGTGCCGCGACTGTCGGTGATCTCAATACGGTTTATATTGTCAGTCAGGTTTGCAGCAGTAAAGGATCCGGTTGACGGATTCGGGTATACTACAATATTCTCTTCAGCCCTGGGAGTCTGCACGGCGGTCACCTCATTGTTTATTGTCAGTGTTTTTGTCCCGGGTTCAACAAGCAGGTACAGTGCCGATAGTGGAGGCATTACTATTCTTATCTCATCACCGATGAGTGTTGCCCCTGCGTCAATGCTCTCATACTCTTCCGGGCCGCCAGCCTCAATGGTGCCGCCAATCCCGTTGATGAACACCTTCCTCGAGAAATCTTCACCGTCGGTACCCGTCAGGGTATAGGTATAAAACCTCTCCCCTACCTTATAATCCTTGAGGTTGAGGCGCACCACCTTCTGCACTTTGGTGGTGTTAACCATTGATACACCCAGGTGCCCTGAGCTGAATGCGGTAGGAATGGTAACCACTCCCGGAGTGCCTGTGACTGTTGAATTAAGCAGCACGTCACCGGTATGCCTGCGCATGTAATAAAGGTGGAAGAAGGCCGGATGAGGGGTATAATCCGGAACGTCCGGTTCATTATACGCGAACATGCCATGGTCATTTCCGTTGTCCCATCCGTTGGCAAGATCCCAGCGGTTGGCGGCACCGTAGCCTGACCTCATCAGCTCACCGGTCACAAGCACGGCGTGCATGCCGTTGGTGTGGGAAACGGCCTGGTTGGAGCCGATAGCGAAGATGTTGTATTCTGTCAGTGCAACAGGCAGCTTCGGCTTTCCGGCACTTTCAACCGTGGTCCATACATAGTTGATATATCCCTCCGTCTTTGTATGAGATGTCAGCACAGTTGCAACATCTGAGTCCTGATGGTAGGGAGTATAATAGCTGTGTACCGACCAGAAATCGGCCATGTCACCCACTTCGGCAGCCACTGAGCTGTTCCACGAAGCGTGGGTGCCGGATGCCTCAACCATCACAACCCCTATTTTGATATTGGCACCTGTCTCCAGTGCCGCTGCCCTCATCGAGTCGATGAAGACCCGGCAGTGCTGTCCGTAAAGTGACGGTGTGATATACTCCGGCTGTCCGTCCTTGTTGAGAGACCTGTCGATGCGGTAACCTGCCTCCCAGCTGCCGAACACCTCGTTGCCTATCTCCCAGAACTTAGTCCTGCCTTTGTCATACCTGACCCAGTCGGCGGCCATGTGAGCAGCCTGAGCGACTGGGTCCGTGCCAGTGCCGTACCGTGCATAACCGTAGTTAACCGTTATCATGCCCGTTGAGTTGGTCTTGCCGAGTATAGTATAGAAGGAGTCAACATCCATCGTCCAGGTTTCCCACGGGTGGGGTCTGTGACCGTACCAGGGCCAGCTGGTGTTTGAGGGATCGGTTATGAGTGCGGCAGGCACATCCTGAGGGGGATGATCGACATCCAGGTTCCAGAAGAAGACATCCGAGATGCTGCCTCCCGGGCCTCTCAGGACTCCCATTTCACGGTTTGCCATGTTCTTCATCAGGGTGGCATTGTCAGACATCGTGCCTGTCCAGAGATTGGCATTGTCACCGAAGAGGTACTGCGGGATCTTTGTGATAGTGTCACCGAAATCAACTGTAACAGCTACAGTGACCGGGGCTGTCGCCGGCAGAACCTCGCTGAACTCAGGTATGAGTGCCGTCCGCGGCTGCCAGTCGGCCATGAAGAAACCCTGGGGATACATACTGTAGTCGGGCTCATCACTTAGTGGATAACTCTTCAGATCCGGCATCTCATCAAGGGTGACGACATATTCATGGGCCATCACCTTCTGCCAGTGCGAAAGCGGGTTCTTTATCCCGTCGCGGATGAATGATCCGTACCAGGGCATGAACCACGACCAGTGTGCCCGGTCGGCAACGAGTAAGTCAGGATCCGGAACGGGACCGTTCTCGCTGAGAGTTATCATCTTGCGGCCCCCAAACCTCTCCCGGATGGTGTTGTATGTCAGCACCTGCGAGCTGAAATCGCCGTCAGGAGCATAGATATCAGCACCGAGAATATCCACATACTCATCCCCGGGATACCATTCAAGATTACCGGCCGCTGCGTCGGTTGTCCAGACCCAGATCAGGTTCTTAAGTCCGTGGTAATTAACCAAACGGTCAAACATCAGTCTCCAGAGCATTTTACAGGGTTCCGGACCCTTTGCTCCCCACCAGAACCACCCTCCGGAAGCTTCGTGAAGTGGTCTGAAGAGCACGGGGACACCTGCGTTGTTAAGTTGCTTCAGGTAGCCGGCGACGATATCGATGTCGCTGAGCATCGCCTGGTATTCAGGCGAGGTTGTCACGGTTATCCTGGAGACATCGAACGAGGTGCCTGAAGTATAGAACTCGTCGGTGGCCCTTGACGGGTCGCGCCAGTGCCAGCAGATAGCCACCAGACCGTTATTATTGTACCAGTTTTTCGTTTCATTTACCAGCACCGACTTGTCAAACCAGCTGTAGTTGCGGGTATGGTTCATGAAGTCGAGCCCTATAAGTGCCGGGTATTTGCCTGTCTGTGCCAGCAGCCAGTCAGCCTCCTCCTTCGCATTGAGGCTCATGGCTCCGGCATGGATCTTATAGGTGAAGCTGTCCATCAGGTAGCTCCATAGCCTCCTGGTCTCTAACTGAGGCGACGGGGTGGAGAGGTTATACGGCAGCTGTACCGTTACCTCTGGTTCGGTGTCGGGCTCTATGCGGAAATAATCGACAAGGAACCAGCCCCAGCTTTTAGTCAGGGAGAGTGTATTGCTTCCCTCTTTAAGCCATACCCTTAAGAATGATACCTCCGTAAAGGTAGTTGAGGCCGGGAAGGAGAGCTCCGCACTGTTACCGTTGACGGTAAGGATATTCTTCTTGTCGCCGTAAGGTCCGGCATACCCTATATGGATTTTATACCATGC
>CALMRD010000170.1 GCA_937871625.1 uncultured Bacteroidales bacterium
TTTCTTTCTGCCGTCAATCATAACAGTCAGCGGTTCCGGGAACCTCACATGCCTGAGAAGGTCATCCTCATACAGTGTCTCCGCCGTTTTCAGGAACTCATAATCGACATGCCCGTCGCCAAGGAACGGGTTAACGGTGAAATAGCCAACGCGGAAGGCTGTCAGGTTCTGGAAGAAATGGGTTCCCTGGCTGGGATCTATGCGGTAGTCTTCGAGTCCGGACTCAACTATGATCCTTGCCGCGGAGATCTGCTGCCATTTTATCGGTATCCCCCGCCATTCGTCGCTGGAACCCCACCGTCCCGGACCGATGAGAATATAGTTCCTCTCCTCTTCAAGGAATTTTGCATTGATATTATTCAGCCGGGCAGCGATCTCGGGATTCTTCGAAGCCTCGAAGTTTTCATTCCTTACGTAGACAACATCGCAGATATCGCTTACCGTGCCGTTGCCCAATGCCAGTGCCGATACGACGACTGTTCTGTCCTGGGGTATCTCTTCGAGCCTGAATTTTATGGTCTCGTAGTTCTCGACTATAGGCCTGATCTGGAGCAGGTTGAACGCTACCGGCTTTTTTCTTTCGGGGTCTATGTTGGCAGCAAATTCAATCTCAACGGGGTTGTTCAGCTGTTGCTGCCCGGTCTCAAGAACCTTTCGGAGTATCTCTGACAGGGGGAAGAGATCATATTTCAGGATGTTGGCGAAGGTGATAACCTTTTTGCCTCCTTCCACAGGCTCGTCGCGCAGCATATCATCCTGGTAGTCATAGGTAGAGGCGACAAACTTCAGGGTGCCGTCATTTTCAGCATCGCTGACCTTCAGCCGCAGCAGGTTGACCGAGTCATCAGTGCTGGGGACAAAGCTTGCCGGGTTGAGGTCGAGGGCATAGAATTCCTGCTGTGTCTCACGCAAGGCCATGGTGGTGTCTGACAGCTGGATTATCTTGCCGGGGTATTTTGGCGAAAATCGCAGTGCTATGCCACCGTCAACGATATATTTCCCCAGGCCGAAGGCAAGGCAGACGAATCCGTCTTCCGGCTTCTCGGGCTCCACGGGGTAGAAGTTAATGGAGCGTGCGACGCCGGAGATTGTCGGGTAGAAGCGCTTTCCGTATTGCTGTCCGCACACCTCCTGGAGGACAATACCCATCTTCTCCTCCTCTATCTGGTTGGCGGTGGCCTTCATGTAATCGCGGCTGCCCCTGAAGAAGACGGAGGCATAGACGCTCTTGATGCCGGTACTCAGCAGGTCGAGCATGACCACATCATTGTCGGCCTTGGGGATCATGTAGGTGGAATAGACACCGGCAAAGGGCTGGAAATGTGAATCTTCCAGCAGGCTTGACGACCTGATCGCCACCGGACCGCTTATTATTGAGATAAAGACGAGCAGGTCCTTGTGTATTCTCATCGGCAGCCTCGCCTTGACGAAGGCATCGAGGATATCGCTGTCGCTCCTGTCTGAAAGGCCGATTTCCAGCAGGGCATTGTCAGCGATGAACTCATCGAACACGTCAGTGCTGAGCACCACGGTGCGGGGGATGGAGACTACGGTATCCTCAAAATTCTCAAATCTGCCGTTCTGCTTAACAAGATAATCGAGGAATGCCAGTCCCCGGGCTTTGCCTCCCATTGATCCCTCACCGATACGGGTAAAGGTAAGGTACTCATCAAAATGTTCCCGGTAGAAGTCGGCGATCACGCCGTGTCCCTTGCTGAGGCGGAAGTTGGCGATGGTATCGAAGATAAAGCGGCGGGCCTGGTCAAGGCTTGTAAAATCGTCAAGGCTGATCTCCTTCAGAAACTCCGCCAGCGAGAAGAGAGCCCTTGCGTAGAGCCATTTTGAGAGATGGTTCAGAGACAGGTGGTAACGAAGCGACTCATCGGGGATCTCAAACAGCTTGCGCTGCAAATTCTGAAGGTCGGAGATCCTCGCTATCTCTGCACCCGTCTCCGGGTCTGTGAAGATGAAATCGCCGAAGGAAAAATGTATTTTCAGAAGAGCCTCCAGGTCCGCCGGCAGGGTGGGCGAATTATGGTTCAGGAATGGTTTTCCGTATTCGCCTGCAACCTTTTCATTTTCAGGGTCAGAAGAGTGTATTATTATGGGTATGCTGGCATCATAATCCATTATCTGCCTGAAGAAGTCGTGCAGGGTGCCGCTCTTCCTGTTCTCTTTGCGGTAGAGCTCTGCATCACTGATGACTCCCAGCAGCTCTGTTTTGTGTTTTTCAAACAGCTCACGGGCCTGGTCGTAGCCGGTGGCAAGCAGGATCTTGGGTCTGCCGCGCATCTGCATCATCTTCTGATGCTCGTTGAGGCCCTCGCTCATATACCGGCGCGACTGTTCCAGAATTATGCCGTAGAGGTGACGCAGATAGACTGTCGCCATCCGTATGGAGCTTTCGACGAGCAGTACTGACTGCACACCCTCATGGCGGGCATCTTCATCGACATTCAGTTTGTCTTCTATCAGGCTGATGATGGGAAGCAGGATATTGGTGCTCCCCAGCCAGTTAAAGACATAGTCGATACATTTCAGCTCTTCGCTGTCAAGCCTGATGGCTATCTCCCTGGAGACAGGAGCCAGTATGACAATAGGCCTGTCAGGATATAGGGATTTGATCTTCAGAGACAGATCGAACGGATCCATATCGCTGATGCTCAGCATATTTATGATCAGATCGATCTGTCTTGTGGCCAGTACCTCCAGTGCCTCCCGGGCTGATGTGACGTGAACGAACCGGGGAGGATAGCGAAGATTGAATGAGACGTAATCATTGAAAACCTTCTCATCAATCTTCCCGTCCTCCTCCATAATGAAGGCGTCGTACCTGCTGCAGATCAGGAGAACATACTGAACTCTCTTCTGCATGAGGAGTTCAAAGGAGGTCTCTCTGAAGATCTTTTTCACGGTCTACACCACTCCCTGGGCCAGCATGGCCTCGGCAACCTTCACAAATCCGCCGATATTGGCTCCGTCGACGTAGTTGATAAAACCGTCTTTCCGGGTTCCGTACTTCACGCAGGTGGCATGTATGTCTTTCATAATGCGGTGCAGGCGTGTGTCAACCTCTTCCCGTGACCATGAGAGGCGCATGGAGTTCTGTGTCATCTCGAGTCCTGATGTAGCCACTCCGCCGGCGTTGGCAGCCTTACCCGGTCCATAGAGGATCTTGTGGTGCAGGAATACATTCACCGCATCCGGGGTGGATGGCATATTGGCTCCTTCAGAGACCACGAAGCATCCGTTTTTGACCAGCATCTCGGCGTCAGCGCCGCTTATCTCATTCTGTGTGGCGGAGGGCAGGGCTACCTGGCAGGGTACATCCCAGGGTGTGGATTTGCCTTCGACGTATGTGCATCCGTACTTGTCTGCATACTCCTTGATGCGGCCTCTCTTAACGTTCTTAAGGTTCTTCACGAAGGCAAGCTTCTCCTCGTTGATGCCTTCCGGGTCATGGATATAACCGTTGGAATCAGAGAGGGTGACCACCTTGGCGCCCAGCTGCATGGCTTTCTCAGTGGCGAATTGAGCCACATTGCCGGAGCCGGAGACGGCACAGACCTTACCCTTGAGCGAGTCGCCCCTGGTGTTCAGCATCTCCTCGGCAAAATAGACCTGGCCGTAACCAGTTGCCTCCAGCCTTATGAGGCTGCCGCCCCAGTCGAGCCCCTTGCCGGTAAGTACACCGGTGAATTCATTGCGCAGTCTCTTGTACTGGCCGAAGAGGAATCCTATCTCCCTGCCACCTACTCCGATATCACCTGCCGGAACATCAGTATCAGGACCGATATGCCTTTGCAGTTCACTCATGAACGACTGGCAGAAGCGCATCACCTCATTGTCGCTCTTCTCCTTGGGGTCAAAGTCCGATCCTCCCTTGCCGCCGCCCATGGGCAGTGTGGTGAGGCTGTTTTTCAGCACCTGTTCGAATGCCAGGAACTTAAGGATACCCAGGTTAACGGTCGGGTGGAAGCGCAGACCGCCTTTGTACGGTCCGATGGCGCTGTTCATCTCAATACGGTAGCCTTTGTTTATCTGGATCTCTCCCTTGTCATCGGTCCACGGGACCCTGAAGAGAATCACCCTTTCGGGTTCTGCCATCCTTTCAAGGATCTTTGCAGATCTGTACTTCGGGTTCTCCATGATAAAAGGCATAAGAGATTCGGCAACTTCTCTGACAGCCTGATGAAATTCAACTTCGCCGGG
>CALMRD010000171.1 GCA_937871625.1 uncultured Bacteroidales bacterium
TTAAATCCAATCCCCGGCTGGAGGCCTAATGCTCTTCCCGAATATCGTTTGCTGTTCCCAATACCTCAAACAGCGATAGACGCAAATCCGCTTTTGCAGCAGAATCCGGGTTATTAAAAAAAGTTAAAACTATCATGGTATAGTTATACTTTGTTTAAAATGTAATTAACTTTGAGAGGGTTGGCTGAGGGACAGATAAAATTATTATCTGTTTCTCACTTCACCCTCTCAGTTTTTATCATAAGCATTATTGTTTATTTACCCTGACACCGATCGAATTTTGATTTTTACATGTAATAACTAAATTGACTCAAATGAAAAGATTAATGATTTTTGTATTTATGCTTGCCCCGTTTGTCGCTATCCTGTCGCAGGAAAGGCAAAGACCGGCGCAGCCCACGGAACCCCAGCAGTATCCCGCAAGAATGACTCCACAGATGACTGAATTTTTCACTCCGGAGGTGAAGGCTATCCAGCCGGCTGATGTCGTTGGTATGCCTCCTTCAGATGCGATTATACTTTTTGATGGTTCAGATGTGAACAAGGAGTGGGAAGACAGAAGGGGAAATCCGACAAAATGGATCGTTCAGGATGGTGCTCTTGTCTGCGTAAAAGGATCCGGTGTCGTACAGACAAAAAGGAAATTCAATGACTTTCAGCTTCATATTGAATGGAAGTCTCCTTCAGAAGTAATAGGCGATGGCCAGGGGAGAGGCAACAGCGGTGTTTATCTCCAGAGCCTGTATGAAGTACAGGTGCTCGACAGCTATAACAATACTACCTATATTCAGGGTCAGGCAGGAAGTCTTTACAAGCGGTATGCACCGCTGGTTAATTCCTGCCGTAAACCCGGAGAATGGCAGAGTTATGATATTATATATACTGCACCCCGGTTCGGTGAGGACAGCACCAAATACTTCACACCACCGCGTGTTACCGTCCTTCATAATGGCGTTCTAATACAGAACAATGTAAGTCTTAGAGGACCAACTCTTTATGTTGGAATTCCTGAGTATTCAATAAGAAAACATGGAGCATTGCCACTTGTACTTCAGGATCACGGAAATCCTGTTGCCTTCAGGAATATATGGATACGTGAACTTTAATTCTTATATGTTACTGGTTGCTTGTTGCTGGTTACTGGTTACTGGTTACTGGTTGCTGGTTGAGGAGAAGAATTATAAACGGCAACTATAACCAAAGAATTTATAAAATTCACTTAGAATTTATTATTTTTACAGACTAAACCAATCTTTATAACAAATTTAAAATACCTGACAATGAAAGAGAAATCTACAAGAATTACACGCCGTAACTTTATCGGCACAACCGGTGCTGTAGCTGCAGGGCTGACAGTAATTCCCAGCACGGTTGTGAGCGGATTGGGTCACAGGGCCCCCAGCGACAAGCTGAATATTGCAGTCGTTGGTATAGGTGGCATGGGTAACTCAAACCTTAGGGCAGTCGCCCCGACAGAGAATATTGTTGCTCTCTGTGATGTAGACTGGGGTTATTCAAAGAAAGTATTTGAAGCTAATCCAAATGCCAAACCTTACTGGGATTGGCGAAAGATGTATGATGAGATGGGCAAATCGATCGATGCGGTTATCGTTGCCACAGCTGACCATACCCATGCAATCATTGCTGCGACAGGAATGACCCTCG
>CALMRD010000172.1 GCA_937871625.1 uncultured Bacteroidales bacterium
CGGCAACAGTAAAACCCCTGCTTTCAATGTTAAGCACCAGGTTTTCTCCCATCACGGCGAGGCCTATCAATCCAATGTCTGCTTTCATTTTGATCTGTTGAGTTTTTTGATTCATTCGCAGCAAATATGTTTTATCGGCCGCACAGGACTCGCATAACACATGATACTCTGATCATTTCGTGAGTTCTTGCTCATACAATTTAAATTATTCTGAAACCGAGTCCTGAAAGGATCTGCCCTGCTGCAGGGTCAGCGCTCTTCACCATGAAGGATCCGAACTCCCTCCTTGCTCCGTAGTTGTCGCGAAGATACTCGAATTTTTCCGGGTTTCCGCGAAAGAGGCTGTCATCGTCGCTGATCCGGTATGTGTGTCTGACGGCCACTCCTGCAAGGTCAACAGGGTCTGTGACAGCGGGGTGGAGTGCCAGATCTATTACGGGTTCAGCAGGCATGGGCAGTGATTCGGGAGTCCATTCAGGCAGCGGAATACCGAGAGCTGCAGATACCTCCCTCACGGAGTTGATGGTGGCATTTGCCTTTCCGTCGACGGAGTAGCCGGCGATGTGAGGTGTGGCTATGTCAGCCAGGTTCAGCAGCAGCCTGTCAGCCTCCGGTTCGCCCTCCCACACATCCAGCACGGCACCCCGTATGGCCTTATCTTCCAGTGCCTTTCGGAGCGCAGTGTTATCCACAACCTCTCCACGCGACGTGTTTATCATTATGCAGTTCTTCCTGACCTTTTTCAGGATTTTGCTGTTGATGAGGTGTCGTGTGTGGTCGTCTCCCTCAAGTGTCAGAGGCACGTGCAGGGTCAGTATGTCTGACTCTCCCAGCAGCTGGTCCAGCGGAGAAAAGCCGGCTGTACCCTCTCGTCTCTCCCTGGGAGGGTCATTTAGCAGTACCCTCATTCCCAATGCCCTGGCACCGGCGACCACCTTTGACCCGACATGTCCAACGCCCACCACTCCCAGTGTCGTGGAGCGGAGGTCAAGCGAGTGTCTGGATGCCAGAAACAGGAGTGCAGCCATGATGTACTGCATCACCGAACCGGAGTTGCAGCCTGGCGCGTTGACCCATTTTATGCCGGCTTTTTCGAGCCATTTTGTATCGAGGTGATCAAATCCGATGGTAGCTGAGGCGATGATACGGACCCTGCTCTTTTCCAGTAGCAGGCTGTCGCACCTGGTGCGGGTGCGCACGATGAGCGCATCTGCATCGGCAACCATTGCACTGTCAATGGCCCTGCCGGGAGAGTAGACAACATCTGCCCAGGGTTCGAATACCCCCCTGATGAAGGGTATCTTTTCGTCGATAATGATCTTCATGGTCTTACTCAACCGCTTTCCACAGACCGGTGGCCGGGTTGGAGATGAAGTAAAACTCTTCACCGTCGGCAGTAGTATGGAACCCTGTTTGCAGCCCGAGGGGATTATACCTGTTGATGAGAGTCTTGACCTCCCCGAAGCCGTACCCTACGGACTCAATCTCATCGCGCGTCAGGTGGCCGGGGGCATAGGTAACCCTGAACCTGTTCTCCGTTGAGCCGTGAATGAGATGTGCAGCAGCACTCAGGTTCTCATTCAGATCATCGTTCTCCTCAACGAGGGTGAGTATCTCCGGGGTGGTGCGGTACCCGTATCTTCTTATGAGTCGGTCTATAGCCGGGTCTTCGCCGAAGGTCTTCACTCCCGGTGCCAGCACAATCAGCTCACCGTTGTCAGCTATTGCCATGCGGGTACGGTAGATGCTCTTGTTGCCCAGCCATGTGCTTTTAAACTCCTCAGGGTCAAGCCATACAACCACTTTGCGGAGTCTCTCCGGCAGGGTTGTGAAGTTGACCATTGCCGAGAGAGTGGCAGCCTGCCTGAAGCATTCAATGTCATCACCCACATAGAGCCCCCGGATCTTCAGCGACCCTTCCTGGTCCGGGGAGACCACAGTCAGCACATATATAAGGGGAAGTTTATGGGCAGCCAGAGCGGAGGCTTCATTCAGTACCGCTCTGACGGGGTTGTCAGCCGTTCCGAGGATGTTCTCGATGCCGTGTACGGCGCCGATGAAATGACTTTTGTTTATGGCTTCGCTGCCGCCGCAGCCCACAAAGATGTTTTTATTGTAATTGGCCATGCCTGTCACCTCGTGCGGCACAACCTGTCCGACAGAAATTATCAGGTCATGGCCTCCTGCTGTCAACAGCCTGTTAACCTGTACGGGGTAGTCAAATTTGAGCTGGCCGCCGGTCACCTCCGAAATAAATGAGGAGGGTATCCTTCCCAGTTCATCAATGTCAGTGCGCCACCGGTGTTCCCTGAAGAGAGAGAGGGGTACGCTTCCGAACATCTTATTGAGCTCCTTCCTCTCCATCGGCATATGGGTACCCAGGGCCGGAAGAATGTTCTTTACCTTCCTGCCCATTTGTTCCCAGAGCAGTTCGGTGATCATTCCTGCGCCGGAGTGCATACGAGTTATATCAGGGGGAATTATCAGAACCCTCTTTTTTGTTACGAAGGATGAGAGTGCGTTTTTCAGGGCCTCCCTGATGTCATCTTTTGTCAGCTCCCTCTCGGGCCCTGCTGCTGCGTAGTATATCATAATATTTGCATTTTTACCATGGGGGTGTTTCAGGGAGTGATTTCCGGAACTCCCTTATCAGCTTCTCCTCGTAATCACCCCGGTAGGTACCCTCAATGAATTTGCCGAGGGCCTCATCATGGAACAGTTTCCATGATCGGTTCTCCTGTCCGGGTATCACCGGAAAGAAGAGGGCGCCGTTACCCACGGCTGCCTTATGATCGCCCGGGGCATCGCCTATCATAAGTATCCTTTCGGGAGGGTATTTGCCCCCAGCAGCCATGGTGATATGTTCAGTCTTGGTGCCGAGTTCCTGTCCTGCGATTGCCTTAACATAACTGTCGATAGAGTGTTCTCTCCACTCCCGTGTCAGCGCCTCAAGGGGTGTCTGTGATACCACCACAGCATCTGCCACGACACTCAGTTTCTCAATTGATCTGCGGGCATAAGGAAATGGAGGGGTATTACGCAGCCAGGCCGAGATATCCTCGTTGAGGGCCAGGGTCCATTCCAGGACCTGTTTCAGGGCCGGGTGGGGATTCTTTTTTACATATTCCTTGAAGGCGGGGTTGCCCAGCCTGGTCTCGCCGGCTATCCACTCCTTCAGCGGCTCCATATCGGGCAACGGGATGCCCAGCTCTCTGATCTCCGGTCTCTCAGCCAGCAGCTCCATCACCTTCACCAGCGCAGGGAAACGGTTGATGCCCCTGGTGACGGAATAGAGATTGACGAACTCCCATGTCTGGCGCACATACTTTGATATGGCGAAGAGCCCGAAATATTTTACCACGTTGGGGATAAAGAACTCCTTGTGCTTGACCTCCATTGTGTCAAAGACACATCCGTCGGAGTCGATGCCGATAAAAAAATCCTTCTCCGGTGTTATTTTTTCAAGGATGTTCATTGTCAAAACATAAGCCAGTCTTATCCTGTGTGTACTCTCATGCCCCGTGAAAGGGGTATTGACATGAGGATTCCATCATAAATAATGTCTTCAGTCCCATTTTGTTCAATTACACCCCGCTGTAGGCGCTGAACCCTCCGTCAACAGGTATGACCACGCCGGTAACGAACGATGAGGTCTCCGAGAGCAGGTAGAGCATGGTTCCCACCATCTCTTCGGGCTCTGCGTAGCGACCCATGGGTGTGGCATTGATGATCTTCCTCCCGCGGGGTGTCATCTCGCCCGTCTGCTCGTCGGTGAGCAGAAAGCGGTTCTGGTTTGTCAGCAGGAAGCCGGGAGCGATGGCGTTGACCCTCACGCCTGCCGGGGCAAAATGCACTGCCAGCCACTGGGTGAAGTTATTGATGGCAGCCTTGGCTGCCGAGTAGGCGGGTATCTTTGTAAGTGGCCGGTAGGCGTTCATGGAAGATATATTCAGTATCACCCCGCTGCCTTTTCTGACCATATCTTCGCTGAGGATCATAGAGGGGAGCACCGTGCCCTTGAAGTTCAGGTCGAAGACACCGTCAAACCCTTCTATGTCAAGGTCAAAGAAGCTTCCGACGAGGTCCTTTTCATCACGCGTGATGAACTCTCTGGCGGTTGTTGCCGAGGCTTTGTTACCCCCGGCGCAGTTAATAAGTATGTCGAGTGGACCGAAAGCAGACCTTATCTCCTCGCGTGCCCTGAGCAGCGACTCCCTGTCGGTGACGCTGGCGCCTATGGCTGCGGCGACGCTGCAGTCGGGTCTTTTGGCCATCTCTGCGGCTGTTACGGCTCCTCTGGCAGGGTTGATGTCAAGTATTATTACCGTCACCCCGGCACTGCAGAGTCCTTTCACCAGTGTCTGTCCTATCACTCCGCTGCCGCCGGTGACGGCAGCTACCTTTCCTTTCAGATCGCTGAAATCATTCATATTCAAAACATTTCTATTCAACTTCAATCGGTTTATAAGCAGGCACAAGCATTTTCATCACAACCCATCCGATCAGGTATGCAACGGCGCAGATGCAGAATATAATGAAATAGCCTGCCCTTATCCCTTCAAACCCGAACAGTTTCATGGGTTCGGTGAGATACTGAGCGCCGCCTGCCAGCAGCTCCTTAGTCATCACACTCACTGTGCCGTCAGCCAGGGTTGTGCTTCCAGATGAGAAGTCAAACAGCACTCCGGAGCCCTTGTTGATAAGAAAAGCACCGAAGCCGCCGGCCATGCCACCGATGCCTGTTATGGTTGCGATGGCTGATTTGGGGAACATGTCGCCGATGGTGGAGAAGAGGTTGGCTGACCATGCCTGGTGTGCCGCAGCTGCTATACCAATGATGATTACCGGGAACCAGTAGGAGAGATGTCCCATTGGTTGTGCCAGCAGTGCCAGGAGGGGGAAGAAGGCAAAGATCAGCATCGCGCGCATGCGTCCGGCATACGGGTTCATACCCAGCTTGTCAACAAAGTACCTGGGGAGCCAGCCGCCGATTATCGATAGCATGACGATTGCATAAAGCACAAAAATGAGCAGCTTGGCCATCGTGGTGTCAGAGGTAAGTCCGTATACATCACTGAGATATGCCGGTGTCCAGAAGAGATAGAACCACCACACACCGTCAGTCATGAACTTCCCGAAAGCGAATGCCCATGTCTGCCGGTATTTGAAGCTCTGCAGAAATGGCATCTTCTTCTCCTGCTTTTCCACATTGTTGTTGGCAATCGTCTCCGCGATTGTGTCCTGGTTGATATAATCCAGTTCGGACTTATTCACAAGAGGATGAACATGTGGTTTCTTATACATGAAGACCCAGAAGCCCATCCATATGAAACCAATGGCACCTATAGCCAGGAATGCCATTTCCCATCCCCACTTTACGGCAATCACGGGGATCGTAATGGGGGCCACGAGGGCTCCCACCTGTGCTCCGGAGTTGAAGATGCTGGTTGAGAAGGCCCTGTCTTTTTTCGGAAAAAATTCAGCGGTGGTTTTTATGGCTGCCGGGAAGTTGCCCGCCTCACCCAGTGCCAGCACAAACCGTGCGAAGATGAAGAGGGTCACGCTGACGCTGGTCACAAGGCCTATGTCATCCACGGTGCCAATTATCTCACGTGCCTCATTGAAACCCACAAGCCATCTTCCGGCAGTGATCCCTGAGGTGGCTATGCCGCAGAAAGCATGAAGCGCGGCTCCTGCCGACCATACGCCTATAGCCCAGAGGAACCCCTTCTTCGTGTCTATCCAGTCGATAAACCTGCCTGCCACAAGGAGGCAGACGGCATAGAAGATAGAGAAGAGGCCGGTGATGGTGCCGTAATCATTGTTTGTCCAGTGAAACTCGGGTGCAATGAAGTCCTTCCATGTGAGTGACAGGACCTGCCGGTCCATGTAATTAATGGCAACGGAGAAAAACAACAGTCCGGTGATAACCCACCTGTAGTTTGTCATTTTCGCATCAGTAGTGTGTGAAGACATAGTTTTGCTTTGAAGTGTAGTTATTTGTTATTGAACCCCTTGCTGGCAGTCCTGTTCAGGAAGTTGCAGCCCGGAGGGTTCCGATTATTTCAAGTGTCTCCCTGACTTTCGCTGTGATCTCATGCCAGGCAGCAGCCTTCACATGGCTGTCGGTTATCAGCCTGGATCCCATCCCCACGCATGTCACACCGGCATCGAACCACTCTTTCAGGTTCTTTTCAGTGGGTTCAACGCCACCGGTGGGCATGATGCTGGTCCATGGCGACGGTCCTTTGACGGCTTTGACGAAGGAGGGGCCACCGGCAGCGTTGCCCGGAAATATTTTTACTATCTCGGCACCCAGCTCCTCTGCCTGCGATATTTCGGTGAGGGTAGCACATCCGGGTATCCACAGCACCTTTCGTCTGTTGCATATCCTGGCCACATCGGGATTCAGGGTGGGCGCAACAATAAAGTCCGCACCCATCTGCATGAAGATTGCAGCCGTGGGAGCGTCAGCCACCGAGCCTGCGCCGATGATCATCGCGGGGCAATGCCCGGCAGCCCATTTCTTTACCTCAGCAAACACCTCATGGGCAAAGTCGCCCCTGTTGGTAAATTCGAACAGTCGTGCACCGCCGGCATGGCATGCTGAGATAACCTCCCTGCATGTTCCCGGATCGCTGTGGTAGAAGAGGGGGACAAGCCCTGTCTCCTCCATTGCGAGCACTGTCTGAATACGTGTGAACCTGGCCATCAGCTATGTTTTGAATGATGATTTCAGAATCCGAAAAAGTTCTTTGCGTTGTAGTATGAGATGTTTTCAACCATCTTTTCTACGGTATAAAGCTCTGATTCAGGTATTTTGCCTTTGATGACATCTTCCCCGAGCATGTTGCAGAGTATTCTGCGGAAGTATTCATGGCGCGGATAGGAGATGAAGCTTCTTGAGTCAGTTAGCATGCCGACGAACCTGCTGAGCAGTCCCATGAGGGAGAGGGCATTGAGCTGGTTGATCATGCCGGTCTCCTGGTCAAGGAACCACCATCCGGCGCCGAACTGGATCTTTCCGGGGACAGTGCCGTCCTGGAAGTTGCCGGTCATGGAGGCAATCAGTTCGTTATCACGGGGATTGAGATTGTAGAGGATGGTCTTCGTGAGTTTGCCTCCCGCATCAAGCCGGTCGAGCAGCCTGGCAAGATCTTTTGCCACGGTGAAGTCGCCCATGGAGTCATAACCGGTGTCAGGGCCCAGCCTGGCGAACATCCGGCTGTTGTTGTTGCGGATGGCACCGTAGTGAAACTGCTGTGTCCAGCCCTTTTCCGCATCCATGACGGCCAGCTCATGGAGCATGGCAGATTTGAATTTCGATATCTCCGGCGGACTCAGACGGGTTCCTGACAATGTTTTCCGGAGAATGGTGTCGATCTCACTGTCAGTATAATCATCTGCATAGAACTGTTCAATGCCGTGGTCGCTGAGGCGGCAGCCTTCACCGGCAAAGTAGTCGTGACGCTTGCGCAGCGCCTCAAGAAGGGTTGAGAAGTTTTTGATCTCAGTGTCTGACACCTCCGATAGGCGGGCAATATAGTCAGTAAACTTCCCCGGGTCTTCGACCGCCATGGCTTTATCGGGTCTCCAGGCAGGAAGGACTTTTATTTCAAACCCGTCCGCCCTGATGGCTTTATGGTATTCGAGTGAGTCGACCGGGTCGTCGGTCGTACAGACTGTCTCCACTTTAAATTTCCTCATCAGTCCTCTTGCCGAATATTCCGGTTGCCTGAGGAGCTCAGAACACTCTTCCCATATCTCCGCCGCAGTCTCAGGCTTAAGTATCCGGCTGATGCCGAAGACCCTCTTCAGCTCGAGGTGTGTCCAGGCATAGAGAGGATTGCGCATGGTGAAGGGCACTGTCTCTGCCCAGCGGTCATATTTCTGGCGGAAGGAGGTCTCCTTGCCGGTGATGAATTTCTCATCTATGCCGTTGGCCCTCATAGCCCTCCACTTGTAGTGGTCGCCCTCAAGCCAGAGCTGGCCGAGGTCTTCAAACCGCCTGTCGTTTGCTATGGCTTCCGGGCTGAGATGGCAGTGATAGTCGATTATCGGCATCCCTGAAGAATGATCACGATAGAGTGCTTTTGCCACATCATTCTGCAGAAGAAAATCTTCGTTGATAAATTCTTTCATTCGCGTATAAAAATTTACTTCATTGATCGGACTGAACCCGCATGAGATCTTGTAGCAAAATCATTATTTGAGCCGGTCCTCATGCAAGTCTTTTTGATTGGGTGTAAGGATTGGATTCAGCTGTCACCTTTTCATCTGAGGTTGGATTATGCCCGTACTGTTTCCGTGCCATAGATTAGTACTGTGTCAATTAATCGCTGAATAGCGGGATGACATGTCTCTCATATATGTTTTCAGTGACGCATCCGGCTATTACGGCTGCGTTTGCCTCCAGTGCAGCGGTATATTGCTCTCCAAGTTCGGATGCCACCTTATAGCCCACATGAATGAGCTGGCGGAGGCTCGGGTTGTAGTCCGGGTTGCCCGGCACATGTCTCAGTGTCTCTGCATACTTGCGGCTGTCCCATCTCTCCACCACGCCGGGTTCAGGAAGCTTTGCCGGGTCAATGTCGATGACGGTGGCATATGGTGTGCAGAGCTCTTCCCGTCTTTCGAAGGCCCTGCGGTAGATGAGTTTTGCAAGATCGAGGCCCGAGCCTCCGGAGAGGGCAAGGCCGATCACCTCCTCTAGCCATGTGGTGCCGGCGGTCTTGAGATGTATTCCGCAGTCATGTTTTCTTATAAGGGAACCCATCACCGGGTAGATGGAGAACTTGTCGCTGCCGGAGTGGACACTGAGCTTCAGGTCAGCGGGCAGCCCGAACATCTTCACGGCATACCTGATGACGAGGATGTCCTCTTCGAACTCCTTGCCGAAGCGTACCGGGTCACCCTCATAATCGACTCCCTTGTTAAACCGGCCGGTAAATTTGGGAGCTATGGTCTGCACCGGTACCTCGAGGTCAGCCAGTCCCTTGAGGATGAATAGCATATCCAGAGGTTGCTGTGGCTGATCCACCTCGTCCATGGATACTTCCGTCACGAAGGTTCCGGCGCCCTTCACCGATGCTATATGACGGTATATTGCAGCAGCCTCGTTAAGGGCAAAGAGAAATTTCCCGGCAAACTCCCTCAGATAATTTTCAGTTATGGTGAACCTGTCTGTTATGCCCGGTATGCTGAGGTCACCTATGAATGAGCGGTGAGCTTCAACAAAACCTTCAATATCAGTATCCGATGCCTTTTTACCGATATAATCGGCCACATCGAGGGTAAAGAAATCGGAATGATCGATGAAGCGTCCGACGGTTGTCAGGTTGATATGGTCAGCGTCAACGAAGTATGGGCCCGTGTAGCCGAGTGCCTTAACGGCGGCATCGGCCTCGGCACGTGTGTCAGACGGCTCGGAGTGAACGATATTATGTTCCCTGTTTGACTTGTTCCATACAGGTGTGACATCGATTCCAAGCTCGGCGGAAGCCTTCATCAGGGCCTGCAGCTGAGCTTTCCCCTGGTGTGAGAACCTGTCTCCGATCCCAAAGGAGTATTTACCGGTCTCTTTCATATTTTTCCCTGTTAAGAGGTTTAAGCGATTTCGAAAAATAGTAATAAAAAACTAAATTAGGGTCTGAATTCCCTAATAATGCAGCACACATGAAGAGGTTTGCCATCATACTGACAATCGTATTGCAATCGGTTGTTGTTCTCAGTGAGCCGAGGCATATCACGGTAGCAGCCGACGGTTCCGGTGAGTTCACCTCGGTACAGGAGGCGGTCAATTCGATCAGGGCATATATGTCTGACACAACTTACATGTTCATCAGGAACGGCACCTACCGTGAAAAGATAGTCATCCCCTCGTGGGTTACAAATCTTTGCATGAAGGGGGAGAGCGCAGACAGGACTGTCATCACCTGGGATGACCACGCCAGAATCCGTAATATGGGGACCTTCAGGACATACACCGTCTGGGTGCTTGGATCAGGGTTCACCGCGGAGGATATCACCTTTGAAAACAATGCGGAGCAGCTCGGGCAGGCGGTGGCGGTGCATGTTGATGCCGACAGGGTTGTCTTCCGCCGCTGCAGGTTCCTGGGTAACCAGGATACGCTGCTGACTGCCAACCAGGAGAGCCGGCAGTATTACGAGGAGTGTTACATAGAAGGCACGACCGACTTCATCTTCGGGCCTGCCACTGCCTGGTTTGAGAGATGTCACATTCACAGCAAGAAGAACTCCTATGTCACTGCAGCCTCCACGGTGGAGGACCATGAACAGGGTTACATCTTCAACCGCTGCAGGCTCACGGCCGCGGACAGCATCACGAGGGTTTACCTTGGACGGCCCTGGCGTCCGTTTGCAGCCACGGTGTTCATCAGGTGCGACCTGGGAGAACATATCAGGCCTGAGGGATGGCATAACTGGGACAACCCTGACAATGAGAAGACCGCCCGTTATGCCGAGTACCGCAGCAGCGGCCCGGGTGCGAATCCGCAGTCGCGCGTTGCATGGAGCCGTCAGCTGAGCAGGAAGGAGGTCAGGAGATACACTGTGGAGAGGGTCTTTGCCCGTCACGACGGCTGGAGCCCTGCACGCTAGTTGCCGATTTCCCGGGTATTCAGAAAGACATCGGGTTCGCCCCGATCTGGTGTGTCTGCCAGGACCACGACGGTTTTGCCCTGGTCAGTTGTGTCTGCCAGGACCACGACGGTCTTGCCCCTGTCCGCTGTGTCTGCCAGGACCACGACGGTCTTGCCCCGATCCGGCCTTCGGATTGTCTACGGCTGGTGAACCTTATTTTGGAAGTCTTTCATATTCAAGGCTGGCCATGATGAATGGTCCGACTCCCTTGGGGTCATTGTCGCGTATCACCTCACCGATGTAATACTCATATGAGCCGTCACGGTAAGGGTCGCCTCCGAGCCCCGCCACACCGCAAATGCTTGTCAGTGTCACCAGCCCTTTCTCATCAACCTCAATGAAGTTATCAATGAGCCCTTCATAGGCTTTTTTAGCTATCTCGAGGCGGTCGCTGTCGAGGTATCCCTTCCTTACCCCTTTGAAGACGGAATAGGTGAACATGGCGGTGCAGGATGTCTCGATGTAGTTGCCCGGATCACCCGGCCGGTCAAGCACCTGGTGCCATCCTCCGGTCTCCGGGTCCTGTATCTCCGCCAGCCTGTCAACCATCGTTCGTAGTATGGTAATCAGTTCATCCCGTCCGGGCTGATCTTCCGGAAGGAAGTCAAGCACATCAACAATAGCCATTGAGAGCCACCCCATGGCCCGTCCCCAGGCATGAGGCGCCTGCCCGGTTACAGGGTCAGCCCACGCCATCTTCCGGGAGGCATCGAAGGCGTGCCTGTAGAGTCCTGTTGCCGGATCAAAGGTGTTCGCAGCAGCGATAAGAAACTGGTTGACCACGTCCTGAAAATCCTCCGGCCGGTCATACCTGAGAGCATATTCGGCATAAAAGGGAGCCCCCATGTAAAGGCCGTCGAGCCACATCTGGTCAGGGTAGATCTTCTTATGCCAGAATCCGCCTTCAGGAGTCCGGGGCTGTGATTCGAGCTGTTCCCTGAGAGTATGTATCACCTTTTCATAACCTGGATTCTTCGTCAGGTCATGGAGCAGGAACATCATCTTCCCGGGATTTACATGGTCAATGTTGTAGTTTTCCTTTTTGTAGCTGTAGATCACTCCGTTTTCGTCGATGAGTGAGTCGGCATAACCCTTTGCATATTCAAAATACCTGCTGTCGCCCGTCGCCTCATGGAGCTTCAGGAAAGCTAAGCCCATCAGTCCGTGAGTGTAGTTCCACTTCTTCTCCTTAACGAAGTCAACCATCCAGAGCGAAGGGTTGCGAATCATCTCCGATTCGGCCATGCGCACCGACCAGAGTGGTGATTTAATTCCTTCCTCGCTGCTGCCACGGTTACTGCTACGGCTGTGGCATGAGGGGAGGAGTGATGCCAGCGTAAGGGCGGCAATCATCAGTATGAGGGCTCTGGCTTTCATTCGATTAAATAATTGTTATTTCATTGGTCGAATGGAACCTACATGAGATAAGGGGATCATTCTCATTTGTAAAAGATGCTGCTCATGTATGTTTCATTGGGTGTAAAGATGGTTATGCTTAATGCCGATGGTTACTTCAATGACACTTTGACCGGGCTGTTAAGCCTCTGAGAGAATTTATCGATATAATCTTTCCAGGCATCGTCCGTCTCAAAGCCCCACTTGCTCCAGCCTGCGCCGGTATAGTATACCAGCGGAGTGCCCGGGATGTACCTGGTGATGATCATCAGGTGTTCACTGTTCTCCTGCACGGCCGTGGCGGAGGTGGTCAGTACAGTTCCGACGTAGGTTATACCTCCTTCCCCACCGTCAAGGCGATAGGCTATGGCATTCTTTTCCGGGGGGAAGAGCAGCACTGAGCCTTCCTCTCTTTTTACTATGCCGGCGGCCACGGTGAAGACCTTGTCCAGCCCTGAAAACTCTTCCGTCACCCGGTTCATCTGGCTGCCGGCATCGAGTGAGAAGGTGCGGGTCTCGGTTATCATCACCCCGCGTACCTCAAACGGGGGGTATGTCAGCCTGAACGATGTGCGCAGCGGACCATTGTCTAGTGTCTCCCAGGTTTCGAAGTTGATCCCCAGCCAGAGGGAATCGTCGATGAAGGGGGCCATCGCCCCGGCTCCCAGGGTGCGTCCCACCTTGTAGCTGTCGCACCCCTCACCGTTATCATCATGATAGCTGTTTTTCCCGGCCAGGTATTCGGAGTACCATCTGTCTATCACCATCCTGTCAGTCCGTTTAACCCAGACGTCCAGTCCGTTGCTGGGGCCGTCCTTGGCAATGAGGGCAGGACCGTATATGCGGAAGGCGATGCGGTCATTCTCCCAGGTGTAGTCGTCCATTCTCTCGGGAACAAACCGCCCGTAGGCTTTGGCTTCATATTCTGAAGGCGTTCCTTTTTCGATGAAGTATACCGACGAGGAGTTGGCCTTCAGGTCAGACTGAAAGATCAGCGACTGCGGTTCAGCTTTTCCTGCATAGATGAGCTGTGACGGGATCTCGGTTCCGCGGCGGTCTGTCACAAGAAGCTCACCGGGATTGCAGTCAGGCAGCCTCTCTGAGATAGAGGCAAGGGATATCTCAACGGTCTCCGCGCTCCTGTCAAAGGGGAGGGGATTTTCGATTTTGACTTTTGCACGGTCGCCGGTACATCCGCCAACGATTACGGCGGTAAAGAGCAGAAGGAGTATTTTTTTCATTTGTAAGATTTTTTGGTCGAATGACGCCTGCCTACAATTTTTAGTCAGATCCATCTTTGAATTCTGGCTGATGAAGGTTTCATTCTGTTGTCTGTTATTCATTTAGGTTGTTTGCCGAGATAGGCGAGTATGCCTCCGTCAACGTAGAGTATGTGTCCGTTCACGAAGTCAGAAGCCCCGGATGCAAGGAACACTGCCGGTCCCTCCAGGTCCTGGGGTCTTCCCCACCTGGCGGCGGGTGTCCGTCCGATTATGAAGGTATTGAAGGGATGCCCCTCTTCCCGCAGCGGTGCGGTCTGCGGGGTGGCGATATATCCCGGGCCGATGCCGTTGACCTGGATATTGAACTCGGCCCATTCGCAGGCCAGGTTGCGGGTCAGCATCTTCAATCCGCCCTTTGCGGAGGCATAGGCTGAGACGGTCTCGCGTCCGAGCTCGCTCATCATGGAGCATATATTGATGATCTTTCCGCCACCCTTTTTTATCATTCCGGGAGCTACGGCCCTTGACATGATAAAGGGGCCCGTAAGGTCTATGTCAATGACCTCCCGGAACTCTGCAGCATTCATCTCGAGGGCGGGGATCCTCTTGATAATGCCGGCGTTGTTGACAAGGATATCAATCACCCCCACTTCGGAGCTTATCTTATCGATATGTTTCCTGACCGCCTTCTCGTCGGTCACATCAAAGAGGTAGCCCCTGGCTTCGATGCCTGAATCTCTGTACTCATGGAGGGCCGTCTCAATTTTTTCCTGGTTGCGGTCGTTGAACACGATGGTGGCTCCTGCCTGGGCAAGAGCTTTCGCCATTGCCATGCCTATGCCATAGGATGCACCGGTGACCAGTGCCACCTTTCCGTCGAGCCTGAATAAGTCACTGTTCATTGCCTGGTCTGTTTTTATAATAAAATAGGTATCTATCGCAGGTCAGTCTGTTTAAGAAAGTCCTGGTCGCCATAATCTAGGTTTTCCCCGGCCATGCCCCAGATGAAGGTATAGCTGGAGGTTGCCGTGGCGGCATGGATTGACCACTGCGGTGATATCACCGCCTCGTTGTTCTTCATCCATATATGCCGTGTCTCGGTGGGTTCTCCCATAAAGTGGCAAACGGCTCCTCCTTCAGGAACCTCGAAGTAGAAATAGACCTCCATACGCCGGCCGTGTGTGTGGGGCGGCATGGTATTCCATACGCTGCCGGTCATCAGTTCCGTCATGCCCATCTGCAGCTGGCAGGTCTCAAGCACCTCCCTGACGATCATCTTGTTTATCACCCGGTGGTTGGCAGCTTCCATGGAACCCATCCCGGCGGTTATGCAATCCGCTTTTGTCACTTTTCTGTCGGGGTAGTTGCGGTGTGCCGGGGCGGAGTTGAAGTAGAAGAGTGCGGGCCTGCCGGTGTCAGCGCTTTCGAACCACACCTCCCTGTCGCCGCTGCCGAGGTAAAGAGCCTCCTTGTAGCCCAGTGCGTATGTTTTGTCTCCGGCTCTCACCCTCCCTTCGCCTCCCACGTTGAAGATGCCCAGCTCACGTCTGTGGAGGAACCATTCCGCCTTGACCTCGTCCACCGGTTCCAGTTTCAGGGCTTCACCTGCCGGCATTGCCCCTCCGGCCACCATGCGGTCATAGAGTGAATAGACCATGTTTACGGTGTTAACTTCGAAGAGGTTGGCAACGAGATGTTCTTTCCGGATCTGCTCCGTACCCCAATGTTTCACATCTTCAGGATGGGCGGCATACCTGAGTTCAATATTTGTTTTCATCAGTTTCAAAATTGGTTAATGCATTAGGCCGGTTAAAATTAACCAAAAATATAGGAAACAGCGAGAAGAATGGGTTACAAAATGAGAGATACGCCGAGTCATAATGAAGGGTGGGAGATAAATACCCTTCAGCCTGCTTACCCGAATGCCCCGGTAAACCTTCCGGCTATCGGGGCAGGCTCTACGGCATACAAGTAATACTTAAAGGCCTATGTCCTACCTACAATAGAGGCTCTACAGCAGATTGGCTGACGTCTTGACACAAGTGTCGGGATTGAGTCTCCTCCATTGTCGGAGCCTCAAACTGCCTACTGCCTACTGCCATTCAGAGATACTTCCTGTCCTCCCTGGGGACATCGAAGTACTTGTCGTAGAGATTTGCGTCGGGACCGCTCTTTTCCACCCCGGTCTCACTGATCTTGTAGGTGCAGTTTTCTCCGACGATACCTGAGAAGTAGATGTCAAACTCCTTCCCGTTCTCATCAACCATGATGATCCTTACCAGGTGAGGGTACTTCATGCTGTTGAGTTGTGAGTGGCAGATGGGACAGTTTATCAGGTACTCGGAACCCTTCTCCATTTCAAACGACGGGTGGGTCGTTTTTGTGTAGTTTCCCAGCTCGGGGTTCAGGAAGACAAGCCCTCTCGTTGAGCTGTTGATCTTAGTGGCAGAGAGCACTATTGATGATTTGACCTTAAGGTGTCCTCTGCAGGCCTTGCATAAATATTCAACCGCCATTTTATACCTCCTTTTTGTTAATCAGTCCGACAATTTTGTTACATGCTTCATGTACAATATACGATAAATTTTCGCCGAAAGCAACAGTTTCCGGCTGAATTGCGAGTATCAGCACTTCATTTTTAAAGAACTCAGAGAGTCGTTTCAGTGAGATGTTATGAGTATTGAAGGTGAGGTCATTAACCTGCTCCACGGGTATCAGTGTCCAGCTTCCGGGAGGTCTCCTGATATCAGCACAGTCGATCAGCACGAGGGTGTCATGATCAATTGAATTGATTTTCCCGATATAGTTCTCGATGCTGACTTCCGGAGTCAGTACTCTGACGTTTTCCGTTTCGTTTATGTGTGTACTTACATATACACCTGCCCCGTCGTCCTGTCGCAGGATGTTTCCTATGCCGACGAAGAGGACTTTCCGGTTTTTATCCGAAAGAAGGTCTGTCAGTTTCTCAGGCACCTCTGAAAAGATACTTGACCGTTACCTGCCGCAGGCAGTTAGGGCAGATGACATTGAACATATCCTTTCTCTGGAGTGTCTCGTCAATCTCTGCCGAGAGATCCTGTCCCTCAGCCAGTTTCAGCTTGCGGTTAAGTATGTTGAGGTTGAGTATTGATGCAAAGGCTTTTGGTCCGAGCTTGCGGTGCATATAACTGAGGTGTTCGACTGTCGTTATAATTGCGCCGCAGTTCCCGCACACCAGCAGCTCCTTTTCCTGGTACTCCACGACGGCCGACCTGTCGAAGGCAGCCATATCGTAGATGGTGTCGGAGAGTTTCACTCCCTTGCCGGTGATGCAATGCTCCTGGCACTGGCCGCAGAAGATGCATTTGCCGTAATCCCGCCTGATGGTGCGGATCCCCTTCTCCCTGTCGTCAGTGAAGGTGATCGCCAGCGGGGGGCATACATTGGCACATGTCTCACACCCCACGCAGTTGGCATCATCGACTACAGGCTTGCCACGGAAATCCTTGAAGGGCACATGGCCTCCGACCGGAAATTTCGAGGTATATGCCGGTGTAACCAGTGATGTCACTGCCTCTTTCAGCTCTCTCAGTTTAGGGTACTTCATTTTACTATCTCACTATAATCATCTTTCACACTCCTTTTGTCCATTTTCGTTCCGAAATGGTATGCGCCCCTGACCAGGGCGTGAGCTGCCACGGTGGCTGTGAAGAAGAGCACCGGGATGGCCACCAGGGCACGGAAGCCGGCGCTGCCGAGACCGAAGTGAAACATGACGCCGAGGAGGATGCTGCAGCATCCCAGTGTCACGCACTTCGTGGCTGCCTGCAGCCTGTTGTACATGTCTGGCAGCCTCAGGAGGCCAAGACACCCGAAGAGATTAAAGAGGACTCCTACCGATATTAAGATCACAGCTGCCATATCATTCGTTCAGTTTCTTGCCGCTGAGGTATTTTGCCAGCGTAAGGGTTCCTATAAAACTCAATATTACCCATGCAATGCCGATGTCGAGGATAAAGGCCTTGTCTGTCAGCACCGAGATGATTCCGCAGATTCCTACCACAAGTATCCCGAAGATGTCTATGCCTACCATCCGGTCGGGAATGGTAGGCCCCCTGACAATCCGGTAGAGGCAGGCTGCGCACATTGCAATCTGTAAGTAAAGCAGGATATTCAGGAAAGTGGTCATTCCGCAAACTTTTTAATGTACTCTTCAAATCTTCCGGTCACCATCCTGGAATATACTGCCGGGTCTTCGGACCGGATATAGATCCAGTGGATATACATCTCATCGCCGATAATGTCAACGGTGATCGTCCCCGGCGTCATAGTTATCGAATTGGCAAGCAGTGTCCGGGCGAAGTCGGACCTCAGGGTGGTCTTCACCTTCACTATTCCCGGTCTGATAGGCATAGCCGGATGGATCACCCGGTAGGCTACATCGAAGTTGGCCTTTATGCACGCCCATATGAATGTTACAAGGTAGACCAGGAACCAGAACCAGCGCCTCGGCTGGAGGAATTTGCCCACATTATGGAAGTAGTACCTGCCGAAGATGGCTGACGTTATGGCTGCAACAGCGGCTCCTGCAGCAATATTCGACACCGTGAACCTGAAGGTGATCAGGAGCCAGAATATCAGGGATAATATAAAAACTGTCACGTATCTCATATCACATGCCTGTTATCTGTGAGGAATATTTCAACTGGTCCATCAGAATGTCCGTTGCGGGTGAGAGCACCGTCTCGCGGAGGCCGGGCAATGCCAGCAGGCTGAGCAGCAGGCATACGACAGCAAGGGTGATCATGCTCAGCAGCATGGGCACGGGCACCTCTTTTATGTCGTTCCTGATCTTTCCCGGCTCAACATTATAGAAGGCATAGCGCTGGAACTTCATGAAGGAGGCCAGTGTAATGATGCTGACTATGACGGCAAGCAGAGCCAGGAAGTAAAAGCGGCCCATCACTGCTGCCACTATAATTATCAGCTTGCTGAAGAATCCGTTGAAGGGTGGTATGCCAGATATTGAGAGAGAGGCGGCCAGTGAAGTAGCAGAAGTTACCGGCATACCCTTTGCCAGTCCGCCCATCTCCCTGAGGTCACGGGTGCCGACAGAATACTCTATGGCTCCCGCGTTGAGGAAGAGCAGCCCCTTGAAGGCAGCATGGTTAAGCATGTGAAAGATACCGCCTGTGATGGCAAGGGCGGCTACCTCGCTCCGGATACCCCTGGCCATGAGTATCATTCCTATCCCAACCGACATGACGACATAACCCATCTGGCTGATGCTGTGATATGCCAGCAGTCGCTTGATGTCCCACTGGCCGATAGCCAGGAAGACGCCAACAGCCATTGAGAGAGCTCCGAGGGTGGTAATGACTATTGACATGCCCTCTGTAACCTCGAACATATTGAAGAAGAGGCGAATGATCACATAGATGCCCACCGCCTTGATAAGCACCCCGGAGAGCATGGCCGAGATGGGGGAGGGGGCCGATGAGTGGGCATCGGGCAGCCACGCGTGGAAAGGTATGATGGCAGCCTTGAGACCAAATCCGGTGAGAAGCAGGATCTGTATCAGCAGGTAGTGACTGTTGTCATAATCAGCGCTGAAGACGGTCCTGATATCTGCAATATTCAGTGTCTTTGCACTCCAGTAGATGAATCCGATGGCAAAGAGTATCATGAAAGAGGCGACGACCCCCAGGACCTGGTATTTCAGTGTGGCCTCAAGTTCATTCTTCTCAACCCCGAAGGCAACGAGAGCGTAGGATGAGATGGCCGATATCTCCAGGAAGACGTAGATATTGAAGATGTCTCCGCTGAGTACCACTCCGTTCATTCCTGCTATCATCAGGCAGAAGAGTGAGTAGAAGTAGTTTTCCGAGGTGTACCTGGCCATGTAGGATACCGAGTAGGTGACTGAGAGGAGGCCGACAAGGCTTATGAGGCAGAGCAGCAGTGCCGAGAAGCCGTCATGGATCAGGTAGAGTCCTATGGGTACCCCCTCCACGGGCTCCCATCCGCCCAGGGTATACACCGAGGATCCATCCCCGCCCGTGACCAGTGACCAGAAGCTGATGAAGGCCAGGAAGAGCAGCACGGCCAGCGCCATATACCTGGGGATAGCTGTAATGAACCTGCCCAGTATTATTGTCAGGAAAGCCCCGGCAAGAGGTACGGCTACGAAAAGCGGTATCAGCGGATTCATCATTTACCCTCTTAAGTTTTTTATCTCTCTTATGTCAAAGGTCCCGTATTTTCTGTATATCCGGATGATAACAGCCATCAGCATGGCCGTGGTGGCCAGGCCGATCACTATTGCCGTCAGCACCATTGCCTGTGGCAACGGGTCAACATATGTCTTTACCGGGTCAGCGGTATCAACGATGGGAGCGACCCCTCCCTCAGTATAGCCAATCAGGGCCAGGAAGAGAAAGCAACTGAACTCCATGACGGAGAGCGATATGGCTATCTTGATCAGGTTTCTCCTGGTTATCACTCCGTACAGCCCGACCAGGAACAGTATAAAGCAGAGCCAATAGACTGTCATTTCAGCACCTCCTCTTTAAAGATTACCAGAGCCAGGAAGATTGTAAGTATTGAAGCGGCGACCTCGATCCCGACGAAAATGTTGTAGAGCGGGAGGAAGCCCGCACTGACAAGCTCGCCGGGGGTGCCGTGGGGCAACCAGTTGGCGAAGAAGATCCCTGCACCTGCAATCATGCCTGTAAGCCCAAGGAAAAGAAAGACAAGAATGGCGAGGTTTTCATACATCGTTGATCCTCTCTCCTCCTTCACCAGGTTCAGGAAATCACTTCCGTAAGCCAGGATCAGGAGGATGAACGACCCGGCTACGATAACACCTCCGGCAAACCCGCCGCCGGGGGTAAGATGACCGTGCAGGATGATATAAATGCCATAGAGGAAAATAATCCCGGCTATCAGCTGCGTCGTCTTCTTTACTATGACTGTCATTCCTTTCATGTGTCCCTATCCTTTCTTCTCTATTCCCATTTCTCCTCTTTCAGCTCTTAACTCTTAATTCTTAATTCTTGATCACCTCAATTCTCGCCTCTTAACTCTCTACTCTCTACTCTTGACTCTTAATTCTTAACTCTTAATCACCTTATTTCTTCCCTCTTATCCTGAGAATCGTCAGCACGCCGAGCACTGCGGTTACCAGCACTGTAGCCTCGCCGAGGGTATCGTATCCCCTGAAGTCAAACAGCACACCGGTGACAAGGTTGACACTTCCTGTCTTATCGACGGCTCCGTTTACATAGGCATCAGCCATCCTCATTGTATTCTCCCCGAAGGGTGCAAGGGGCGCTGATGCCTCCTTCAGGAACCAGAACAGGATCGCCAGTATTACGACTGCCGTAGCTGCGGTGACCCAGGCCTGGGTGTCAAACTTGCCGTAGGCCTCTTTTCGCGAGCTGTCAAGCACCACCGCCACCATTATGATCAGAGTGATGGTCTCCACCACTATCTGCACTATTGCCAGATCAGGCGCCTTCAGGAGGAGGAAGCAGATCACGAGGCTGTAGCCCACTATGCCTCCTGCTATCACTGCTGAAAGAATATCGCTGGCATGGATGGCATAGATTGCCCCCAGTATCATGAAAATTACTATTACCGATATTGCCAGTTCCATAGTCTATGTGTGTCAGATCATTATCAGCAACATGATTATCAGTCCGGCGCATACCCAGATGACATATCCGGGAAGCACACCGGTATGAGCACTGCTCAGCCTTCCGCTGAGCCAGAGAACAGCCCCTTTTGAGAGGTCATAGATGTCGAAGGCCTTCTCTTCGGCTCTCTTATATATTTTCGAGAAGAGGCTGAACTCGGTGAAGGTCTTGTAGAACTCGGGAGCCGGATATGAAGCTCCGAGCTTTTCCATTGTTTCACCACCGATGAAACTCTCTTCAGTCCGGTATTTCTTCTTTCCAAGAGCGAGGTAGATGAGCAGGCCCAGGATTATTGATACGAGAACCAGCAGGGAGACGAATGATGAACTCCATAGTCCGTTAAAGGTGAAAGTACCGACCACGGGGGTGAAGAGCCGGGGGATGACGACCCCTGTGGCAAAGACGCCGAAGAGGACGCAGAAGAGTGCTAGGATCGCCATCGGGGCCCACATGAGTAAGGGCACCTCCCTGATTTTTTCGAGCCATGGTTCTCTTCTTCCGAGGAAGATCCCCCCGATGAATTTGATGAAGCTGGCCAGTGTCAGTGCTGAGCCAAGGACAGCCAGTCCCAGCCACACCATCCAGAGGCTTGAGGCTATCCCGTCACCTGCCCCGAACTCAATGAGTCCCTGGTATATCATCCATTTGGATGCAAAGCCGTTGAACGGAGGTACGCCTGAGATTGACATTGCAAAGATCAGGGCAGCGATAAAAGTTACGGGCATGACTTTTGACAGGCCTCCCAGGTCACCTATGTCACGTTTACCTGTCTGACGTTCAATTGCCCCGGCTGCAAGGAATAGTCCACTCTTGTAGATAGCATGGTTAATCATATGAAAAAGCCCGGCGGCCACTCCAATAGCTGTGCCTATGCCGAATCCGAGAACCATATATCCAACCTGAGAGACAGCATGATACCCAAGAAGGCGTTTGTAATCGTGCTGCATCAGCGCCATCAATACTGCAGTTATGATGGTTAAGACCCCTGTAATAAGCAATAGCAGCTTAACACCTTCGGTCAGCACAAACAGATCACCTGTCAGCCTGGCAAGGAAATAGATGCCGAGCAGTTTGTCAAGAGAGGCAGGTAAGAGCGCAGATGATGAGGCTGGAGAATTCTCCGCAAAGTCAGGCACCCACGTATGGAAGGGGAAGGCGCCGGCCTTGGTGAAGCTGCCGACAAGA
Organism: uncultured Bacteroidales bacterium; assembly: GCA_937871625.1. GTDB lineage: Bacteria > Bacteroidota > Bacteroidia > Bacteroidales > VadinHA17 > SR-FBR-E99. The sequence goes on from CALMRD010000172.1 coordinate 22,142, forward strand.
AGGGCAAGGAACGCGGTTACAGTAAGAATGTTATTGGTCTCCAGGGATATGCCGTTGATGCTCAGGGTGTCAGTGAGTCTCCAGAGGAGAGCGATGCCCAGAAGCATGATGGTGTCTGATGCCCCGATCAGTATCATGGTCTTTTTCGCAGCCGCAGAGCTCTCCTCATCCCTCCCGGGTATCAGCTTGTAGAGGGTGATACCGAGAATGCCCCAGAACATTATGAAGAGGATCAGGTTGTCAGAGAGCACGGCACCGTAAGTGCAGCCCAGGGTTATGAGGAACCACTGGTAGTATCCGGGCACTTTTGCGGTCCTGTTGTAGGCAATTGTATATAACAGTATCAGTATGGCCAGGATGCTGACAAACAGGATAATCAGCTTGCTGAGGCCGTCGACGGTGAATGTAAGGTATTCACCGGCCTTCTGGAGGAGGTCGAAGTCAAAGAGGGTGAGGCAGCCCTGTCTGACCGTCTCTCCCTGCAGGATCATCTGTTTTGCTGAGGTGTAGAGGCCGAGAGAGAGGTATCCCGCGTACAGGGTCACAGCCATGGCCAGTATGCCCTTGGCCATACGGAACCTTTCCGGGACCAGGAAGAGCAGTAACCCTGCAGCCAGAGGTATTATTATCAGCATCTGGAGCATCCAGCATGCAGACGGTTCAGCCAATATGGCAAGAGGCTCATTCATGACCTGCTTCTGATTTCCTTATTTCATTGGTTCTCTTCATTGAAATCTCAATGAGCTCGTTGGCATTGAGGATTTTCTCACCTGAAGAGTTGTCATAGGCTGCTGCCATTCTCTCGGTGCAGCAGTAGCACGGATCAACTGCTGCGAGAGAGATAGTGGCATCGGCGATCGTCTGTCCGATGCATGATTTCTTGAATGTAGCTATATTGGTATAGCTCGGGGCACGTATCTTATGCCTTGCCGGCGAGTTGGAGCCGTCGGAGACCACGAAGTGGAATACCTCTCCCCTGGGTGCTTCTGCCCTGCCGGTTCCTATCCCGGCAGGTATCTCATTAATCTTCAGCGCAATATTGCCCTCTTCCAGTTTTTCGAGTGCATCAAGACACTGTTCAATAATTGAAGCTGACTCGTACATCTCAAGAAGTCTCACCTCAGCCTTGGCAAAGACATCTCCGGCCTCTGCCGTTATCACCTTCCAGTTGACAAGCGGGTAGGCAGCATAGGGGTCGTCCCTTCTCACATCGATGTCAACGCCCGATGCCCTGGCGGTCGGCCCCACGGCAGCATAATCGATGACATCCTGCCTGGTGAGTATCCCCACGCCCTTGGTCCTGGCATGTATGACAGGGTCATCCATGACCGCTCCCGTGAGGAGGTCAAGTTTCTTTCTTATTACGCCCATCTCTTTTCTGATGGCCGGTATCTTGCTCTTCTCAATGTCGCGTCTTACACCCCCGACCTTAAACATGGCATAACTGTTCCTGTTGCCTGTTATCATCTCGAACAGATCGAGAATGGGCTCACGGTACTTCCATGCCCACATGAAGACGGTGTTGTAACCCAGAAAATGGCCGGCGAGACCTACCCAGAGCAGGTGGCTGTGGATTCGTTCAAGCTCCCCGATGACAGACCTGATGTATTTGGATCTGTCAGTGATCTCGACACCGACGATCTCTTCCACAGCGTTGGCGAAGGCAAAGGGGTGGGAGGTGGAGCAGATGCCGCAGATACGTTCAACAAGAAAGAAGACCTGATCATAACTCTTCGATTCACTCAGCTTCTCTATGCCGCGGTGGTTGTAGCCGGTCTCCCACTTGATATCCCTGACAATCTCTCCGTCGCAGTATAGCTTGAAGAGTTCAGGCTCTTCCTGGAGCGGGTGGTAAGGTCCTATCGGTATGAGTGTCTTTCTGCTCATGGTTGTCAGGGGATTATTTGAACTCTTTCCGGTATGGGTAGACACCCTCAGCCCAGTTGCCCTCAGAGAGCAGTTTCTCCTGGTTGGGATGATGCAGGAAGTCAATGCCGAAGAGTTCGTGCATCTCTCTCTCTATCCAGTTCGATGCGCTGAACATGTTGGAGAGAGATTCGATATGCGGTTTCTCCCTGTCAAGGATGACATGGAGGCTGAGTATTATTCCGTCAGCATCGAGGCTGAAGTGGTAGTATATTTCAAAGCCACGCCTGGTATGCATTGCTGAAGCAATGATAAACCTGAAGCCTTCGCTTTTAAAGAGGTATTCGGACAGGGAGAGGAGGGCTGTGTGCCTGATGGTGACGATTGCGCGTCTGCCCTTCTGGAGGGTCACTTCGGCAATTTCATCGATGAATTTACCTGTCAGTTTGTTTATGGCTGCCTCTGTATCCATGCCTGTGTCGCTATTTTTTCCCTGCCAGTTTTACTATTCCTGAAATTATTGCCTCGGGTTTTGGGGGGCATCCCGGGATGTAGGCATCTACCGGGATAATTTTGTCGACGGGTCCGGCAAAGGTGTTGCCCTCTGCAAAGATCCCTCCGGTGCAGCCGCAGGCGCCTATGGCCACCACGAGGATAGGTTTTGGTGCCTGCCTGTAGAGTTCCAGCAGCCGGTCCTTGTCGCGGCGGTTGATGGAGCCGTTGACCAGCAGCACATCGGCGTGCCTTATGCTTCCCACCAGCAAGATCCCAAATCTTTCAAGGTCATGCCTCGGGGTCAGGCAGTCAAGGATCTCGATATCGCAGTTGTTGCATGATGCTCCCCCGAAGTGAAAGACCCAGAGTGATTTCCTGAAACAATAATCCTTGAAGCCCACGGTCTGCGTTTTTATAATCCGAATGCAATCAGCACAATGGCTACGACAACAAGCAGGTTCATCCAGATGAGAAAGAAGCCGGATGCCTGCTTTATCTTCAGTCTCGGGTTGGTATTTCTGATAAGTGTGAGCAGAAGCACCACGCCGAGGATCTTCAGGATGAACCAGACGATGTTTATGCCCGGGTTCATGCCGTTCAGGAGGATGGCGACGAGGAAGGCCGGCAGGATGAAGAACATGATCTGCTTTGCCAGCTTAATCATCGCATATGGGGGGCCTGAGTATTCGATATAGATGCCTGAAGCAAGCTCAGTCTCGGCCTCGGGCATGTCAAAGGGCACCAGTGCCAGTTTAGCCTGTATGCAGAACACTCCTGCAACAAAGAGAAGCACACCCGAGATGCTTCCGATAAACGGTCTGCCTGTCTGCTGTGTCTCAATGATGCTGTTCATGTCAAACTGCTGCCCGCTCTTCATTATCACGGCGGCCACCACGAGGAGGAAGGTGAGTTCATAACTGATTATCAGCTTCATCTCGCGTGAGGCTCCCACTGCTGCAAGGGGATTTCCCGAGGCCAGGGAGCCGATGATATATGAGAAAGAGGGGAGGGTGAGCAGGTAAAAAATAACTATTACGTCGCCCCTGAATCCGGTCTCTATACCAAAGAGCGGAAGGAGGATGAAGAGGCCGGCCATCGTCGCCCCGAATACTCCAAGCAGAGGGGCGATAAGGAATACGGAGCGGGAGCCGTGCTTCGGGAGGATCGTCTCCTTGACCAGCAGCAGCTTAAAGAAGTCATAGAAGGGCTGAAGCAGAGGTGGCCCCTTGCGGAACTGAACCCTGGCGGTTATCTTTCTGTCATACCATGAGAGTAATGCCCCCGCAACCGCCATGAAGAGCAATCCCGGGAAGATAAGGAAATAGAAGAGGTATACCGCCATAGTCCTGCTCGTTACTCTTTTTCAGTTTCATACATGTATTCCCTGATGAGCACCTTCTCATTCAGTTTGTAGAGATGCTCTTCAGGATTTTCCTTTCTGTCGGTTAGCATCGCCGTTCCCGGCGGGCATGCTTCAACAAACTTCCGGGCCTCTTCATGATCACACAGATCATACAGCAGATCTTTATTGCGGTGATGGCTGAAGAAATCGGTCATCATGGTGCCAAAGGGACAGATAGTGACGCACGACTTGCACGAGACGCAGAGGTTGGTATGGCGCATGATCACCCCCTCCTCATCCTTTTCAAGGGCATCGGCAGGGCATACGGCAATGCACGGGGCATCTTCGCACCTGCGGCATGTGAACCTGAAGGTGGCCAGCTCACGTATGGTCTTGAGCCCGTTGGTGTTGGCTGAGCTATAGCAGAGAGCCTCAGGCAGCGCAAGAGACGGATTCTCCGTCATGGCAGCCCTCAGTTTAATCATGTCTATTAACACCATCATGCCTGTTGCGTGTTATGTCCAGATTTCAGGATTATGTTTTATTTCGTCGTAGGTAAAGACAGGGCCATCCTTGCATACGAAAAATTCACCCATCATGCAGTGTCCGCACTTGCCCAGTCCGCATGACATATTCTTTTCCATGGAGAGATATATCTGTTCATCGCGGTAGCCCATCTTAAGGAGTTTGAGAGTACCGTATTTCATCATTATGGGAGGACCGCAGACCACGGCAACGGAATTGTCAATATTTACCTTTACGTTATCAAGCAGGATGGTGGCCACACCAACAGGTCCGTCCCAGTCGTCGTCAGTTATGTCCACCGTACGGTGGGCTTCAAACTTGTCAAGACTGTTGAGTCTGCTGAACAAAGGTTTGTAGATGCAGTCGGCCGGTGTTTTGGAGCCGTAGCAGAGGATAACCTTTTCAAGGTCATCCTTCATGTGTTCGAGGGTGAAGAGCAGCGAACGTATGGGAGCAAGACCGCAACCTCCGCCGAGAATCAGCACCTCTTTCCCTTCAAATTCGCTGACAGGGTAACCTCGTCCGTAAGGGCCCCTGATGCCCATCACGGCTCCCGGTTTAAGCTCATGCATGATGCCGGTCACAAAGCCGGTCTTCATAACGGTGACCTCCAGCCTGTCAGTCACCAGGGGTGATGATGAAGGTGTAAAGGGGGCTTCGCCCACGCCGTCAACGGAGAGCTCGATGAACTGGCCTGTCCTGAAAACGAACTCCTGATCGGGAATGAGAACGAAGGTCTTGATAAGGGGCGATTCTTCTATCACCTCCTCAAGTGTTGCCCGCAGTGGCTTATATATATTATAGGTATGGCTGTCCATAACGGTTGTCAGGTGAGTTCCATGAACAGTTCGTTCTTATTGATCTTTCCGATACATGCCTCGATGCACCTGCCGCAACCGGTACATGCCAGGGAGTTGAATTTCTGAGGTTTCCAGACGTACTTGCACATATACCTGTTCCTGAAGCGCCGGGGAAGTTCAAAGAGAGCATCCTCTCCTCCCGCCACCCTTTCAAACCCAGGGTACTGGCAGGCATCCATCTGCTTCACCTTTTCAAAATCGGGTTTGTCAATCAGGAGAAAGCAGCTGCAGGTGGGACAGATTGTGGTACAGGCACCGCAGGATACGCACTTTGAGGCATACTTTTGCCAGATTTTATCTCCGGCCTTCTGTATGATCTCGCCTGTAGTGTTGTAATCCGGAAGCCCTGTATTAAGATCGGAGAGAAGCTTTTCAGTCTCATTATGCCTCTGCTCCGCGAAAGAGACAGCAGCAGTGTCATCCACACTGTGGATGCCTGAGAGCTGTTCCGCAAACTCCTTACCCTTATCCGAAATTATCCTCAGGAGGAGCTGGTCTCCATCAGCGAGGATCGCCATATCAGCATGGGCCGCAGACCAGGGCTTAACACCATAGGAGAGGCAGTGGCAGTGATCATTTACCGCATAGCAGTCTGAAGCCACCAGTATGGTGCTTTTCCTCCTGCTCCGGTACCAGGGATCGGCAAAAACCTCATCAAGGTATATCTCGTCAAGCAGCAGCAGCGCCTCAATGTCACAGTTGGGAGCTCCGATGATGATCCTGGGCTTGCTGTCATTTCTTGCTGAAGTGACATTCTCCCTGACAGGGAGAAAAAAGTTCTTCAGAGGAGTGGCAGGCTTGGGGATGTTATACGCAATTTTTTCCACCTCACCCGGCCTGAACGGCTCGTAGTCGAGGCTGAACTCATCCTTCACCGGAACAAAAATGTCATAAGTGGTGAGCAGTTTTTCCAGTGAACGATGCCAATCTTCTTTCCTGATACCTGTGTAGTACATTTTATGTGAGAAGATTCACATAATAAAGTTAAGTGTGCAATAAACTCAAGTCAAGTTTTTTTTGCCTGTTCATTGGCAGAATAGAATTGTTCAGAAATAAAATACTCATAATCAATTACATATTTTTTTATACGCTGTTTGAAAAAGTTAGTTTAACTTGCATAAGGGAAATGTATGACAGGAATCTATTGTGAAACAATTCACAAAATACAGTGTCAGAAACAGCCTGAGGAGGATATTGCTCTATCACGGGTTATTGGTGAGGCTAAGGGCAATGGGGGTGGCACGGGTATATTCCTATACTCTTGCAGGCAAGGCAGGCGTAACTCCCGAACAGGTGCGGAAGGATTTCTCAGAGTACGGGATCAGGGGTAACAGGAGGGGTGGCTATCTTACGGAGTCCCTTATCAGGGAGATT